>NZ_CALIJA010000067.1 GCF_938017615.1 uncultured Campylobacter sp.
TTTTTAAATTTCGATCTTTGTCGTAGATCACGGCGCGAGCCGCTTTTTTGTAAATTTCAAAGCTCTCGTAGCGCGGCTCGTAAATTTTACAAAGCGCGATATGCAAAAAGTTCATAAACGCAAGCGATACCCTAAAGCAGGGGAAATTTTTATCGAGCCCCTCTTTTGCGATGATCTGCTTGCCCTCTACGCAGACGCCGTCCTTTGCGTACGACCTATCTCTGAGCTTTGTTTTAAAAGATAGCGCTATGTCCCGCTCTTGCGGTTTTAAGTAGATCGTAGCGACGCCGAAGTTATTTAAAAGCTCCTCGTGCGCGGAGAAATTTCGCACCTTCGTCAAAAACTCTGGCTCTCCGGCTAAAACGGCTTCAAAAAGCGAGACGTTGTCTAGCAGCTCGTCATTTGCGGAGGGGAAATAATAAAGCTCAAATACGCCCGCATCCTCTTTTACCTCTCGTAAAACGATACCGTAAATTCCGCTGTAAAAGCCAAATTTTATGCTCCAGCATTCATTAAAATAGTTCCCCTTATACATCCCCTGATACCTGCTTGAGGATTTTACGTCGCTATCGTAAAGAGACTTCATCAATATACATCTCATAAGCGACCTGTAATCCTCAAACGAGTATTTAAATTTCAAAGGGAAAATATCTTGAAATTCCATGCTTCTATCCAAATTTAACCTTATCGCCGTTGCCGAGATAATCGGACGTTTTGGTTCTAAATCTAGCCGTGCCCTTTACGATCGGATAGCCCTCGCGGACGAATTTTTGCACGGTCAGCAAACCCGTGCAGTGGTTACACGCCATGACTTGGTAGTTCCATCTTTTAAGCCCGATAACCAGATCGTCGTATTTTGGATCCCAGTCGTCAAACGGCGAGATATGAAGTCCGCCGTAAAGCCCGTAGAGCTGGTCGTTGTCGTACTTAAGCTCCTTATGCGCGGAGTCCGAAAAAGTAATGATGCCTTGATGGCAGCAGCCCGTGATACTCACTAGGCCTTTGTCTTTGACGTTTACGAAGATCGACTGCTCGCCAAAAACCCTCGTAATGATAGGGCAATCATAGCAAAACGTGCACATTCCGGGCTCGATCTCATTTCTGCCCTTTTTAAACACTACAAGCTCGCCTTTATGACCCGAATCCTTGATATATTGTCTGCCCTCCGGGTAAAATCCTTCGTGTATGATGATCCTGATGTCGGGCTTATACTTTAAAACGACGGGTAGCGCCCAAAAGTGATCGTAGTGCTCGTGCGACATTATGAGGGTGTCTATCTCGCCGCTTTGTAGCATCTTATCGATCCCTTCTCGCTTAAAACACTCGTGCATCCATTTATAGGACCAACCGCAATCAAGCAGATATTTTTTCTTTTCGCCATTTAGGCGCTCTATCTCTATGAGAGCAGAGTAGCCGCCCGCGTTATCGGGATTTACGGAAAGTTTTTTGGTTACCTCCCACGCCTCATCGATTTTATCGGGTAGAAGATGCTTGATTTGTGAAATTCCCTCTTCGTAGCTGCCTTTGGCAAGCCCTTTGCCGTTACCAAACGGTGGCCAGTTAAATAGATATTGATTGACTAGCAGTCCGCCTGCGCCTTTAATATCTCCCATCA
>NZ_CALIJA010000068.1 GCF_938017615.1 uncultured Campylobacter sp.
CGAGCTTGAATGAAATTTTAAAAACAAGCCCTGGCGCAAATTTAAAAGCGGCGCGGCTGCGTCAAAATTTTAAAACTGTGCCTGCAAGAGCGATAAAATTTAAAAATTTTATAAAGGAAAACAATGGAAAAAAAAGAGATTTCACTTAAAGCTAAAGGCGGTAAGAGCGCTAAAATCGACTTTTTGTATCAGTTCGACGATTCGTTGCCGGTGGCGAGCTTCAAGCTAATTTTTAAAGCAAGCGGCGCGGTGAGCGAGAAGACTCCGGGCCTTGCGCGCATCTGCGCGGGCGTTTTGGGCGAGGGCTCAAAGACGCTGGGAGTGAGCGAATTTCACCGCAAGCTCGATATCCGCGCGGTCGAGATCAGCGCTGCGAGCAATTTTGAAACCTTCGGCATCCAGCTAAACTGCCTAAAAGAGCACTTCGATTTCGGCCTAGATATGCTGCGAGAGCTACTTAGCAAGCCCAATTTAACGCCCTCGGTGCTCGAAAAGCTAAAAATGCAAACCATAGGCGAGATCGCCGTGCTAAAAAGCGAGTTTGATTACATCGCGACGTGCAACCTCAAAGCGCTTCTGTATCCGCGCACGAGGCTCGAGCGGCCGCTCATAGGCGACGAGGCGAGCATAGAGCGGATCACGATGAAGGACGTGCGGGAGTTTTTCGCCTCGCTGAGTTTAGAGAATTTATACGTCGTTTTATGCGGCGACGTGAGCGATAAAAACCCGAAAATCGCGGAAATTTTGAGCCTCTTTTCGAGCGGCGAAAAGCGCGAGCTGCCGTTTTTCACGCCGAGCGATGCGAAAAAAATAAAGATCCAAAAGGAGCAGACGCAGCAGGCATACATCTACTTCGGCGCGCCATTTACGCTGCCAAAGGAGCAGGAGTTCATCGCAAACACCGCGCTTTTCGTGCTCGGAAGCAGCGGTTTCGGCAGCAGGCTGATGGAGCGCATCCGCGTTAAGCACGGGCTTGCGTACTCGGTCTATGCGCGCGGCGATTTTGAGCTTAGCCGCCGCGAGTTTTGGGGCTATCTGCAGACGAAAAACGAAAATTTACAAAACGCCGCCGCGCTCGTAAAGGCAGAGATCGCGAAGTTTATCGCCTCGGGCGTGAGCGAAGCGGAGCTAAAAAGCGCAAAAAAATTCCTAATCGGAAGCGCCGTGCTGCAAAAAGAGACGATGTTTAAGCGCGCGGCGATCGCGCAGAGCGAGTATTACAAGGGCTACGCATTCGGCGAGTTCGAGCGAAATTTAAAGCGCATCGAGACGCTAAAGCTCGGGGCGCTCAACGATTTCATCAAGTCACACGACGAGATCATGAACCTAAGCTTTTCCGTCATTTGCGACGAGGCCACCGCAAAAAAGGGGCTTAAAATTTAGCCCGTCGCGACACAGCGAGTGCATACCTGCGACCGGCCTAAAATTTGGATAAATTTTAAAATTTGTAAAGCGGCGCGGATAATATTAAGGCGCGAACGGCGCTAAATTTTACTTTTGCGCGCCGTTTGCGGACGGCTTGTGCGTTTAAAATTTAAAACCTCGCCTGCCGTTGCGCTAAAACTTGCGAGGCTTTGCAAAAGCCGCTAAATCTGCGAGCCTTATAAGGGCGGCTAAATTTAAAGGCGCCGTGCACGGCTCGGAAAATTTCAGCGCGTAAAATCAAAGCCCGATTTAGCACGCCGTCTGTAAGCCGCGCCGTGAAATTTAAAAAGGCGCGCAGTGGCGGCTGCCGTAATTGAATTTTTGCGGTTTGCAAATCGCGCTGCGAAAATTAAAGTCGCGACTTGGGCTTTCACGAGCGGCGCCAAGTCCATGTTTGCAAGCCGCGCCGTGAAATTTAAAGCGACCGCGCTCTGTTTTTAAAACCCGGTTCGCGCCGCAAAGTACGGCCGCCAAATAAAACACGCCGCAGAGCGGGCAAAATTTATGGAAGAATATAGCGAATAAATTTGCCGCAATGGGCGAAATTTCGATCAAATTTAGGCAAGCGTTCGATGCGGCGCATAGAATTTCGATCAAATTTAGGCGGATGATTTCACTGCGGCGTATAAAATTTCACAGCGCAAGGGCTTAAATGCCTATCAAATTTTAAAGGATGAAAATTGATTTTTGAAGCAAAAGACGCGGCGACGCTCCAAAAGGCGGGCATTACGACGCTTTTGGATCTGGCGCTGCTTCTGCCCAAAAGCTTCGACGATCTAAGCGTCAGAGACGCGCCCTGTGCGGGCGAGAGCACGGCAGAGGTCGAGTGCCTCTTCCAGCACAGGCGCGGCTCGATGCTCATCGTCACGGCGCACTGCCTCAGCTGGGAGCGCGAGATCAAAATCGTGATCTTCAACGCCAAAAGCTGGCACTTCGGCGCCTTCAAGCGCGGCAAAAAATTCTTCATCCACGGCAAATGCGACGAGAGCTTCGGCTCGTGGCAGTTCATAAATCCAAAAATCGTAAGCGAGCCGGGCAGGATCGCGCCCAAATACAAAGCCGCGCTGAGCGACGCCGCGGCGCAAAAGCTGATCAAAAAATATCTAAGCGCGAGCGCGCTTTTAGGCTGCGGACTGCGCGCGGACGAGGCGGCGGTACTGCTCGCGCTACACGAGAGCTCGCCGCACAGCGTGCGAATGCTAGCCGCGCTAAATAGGCAGCTCAAGGAGGGCGGCGCGGAAAATTTCGGCGAGCGCGACGACGTTTCAAACAGCGGCAAAATTCCGAGCGGCAGTGAAATTTTAAATGGCGGAATTTCAAACAGCGACAAAATTTTAAATGACGACAGAATTTTAGGTAACGGAGAAATTCCAAGCTCGCAAAGCTCGGTAGCCGCCGAAATTTTAAAGGGCAGATCGCAAAATGATGAAATTTTTAGGGGTAAAATTTCAAACTATCCTCAAAGTAGCGGAGCTCTTGCCTGCGAAGCAATGCGCGGCACGGCGAATGAAATTTTAAGCGGCGGAATTCCAAATGGCGCAGAAGTCTCGCCCAGCCAAAATATCCACAGCAGAGAGGCTGTGAGCGATAAAATTTTGGACGGCGAGGAACCTCAGGCGCGCGAGGAGGAGATTTATAACGACGAAAATTTTAGCGTTCAAAGCGACGATAATTTTCTTGCCACATACGGCGCCGAAGCGCGCAAGGATGAAATTTCAGACGATCTCAAAAGCGACAATGACGTGGCGGCGAGCGGCGATAAAATTTCAAAAAACCTAGTATACGACACCCGAGCAATGGCGCGGTCAGCAGACGCTCGAGCTGCGGCCGTGCAGCCCACGCTAGAGCATGCCGCGACCAAGCAGTCCGTAGCCGAGCAAGCCGCAGTCTCACAACAAAATTCAAGCACCCAAGACGTAGATACACACCCCACAGAGATTCAAACTTCAGACGTTCGAATCACAGATTTGCAATCCGCAATCGCCCAAACTCAAGACGTAGGTGCGCAACCCGCAGCAATCCAAACTTCAAGCCAAGTAGCGAGCGCGCAAGCCGCGACTATCCAAACTTTGAACGCACAAGCTGCGGGCGCACAGCCTTCCTGCGATCAAACCAAAAATGTTCAGACGGTAGTAGCTGTGCAGACCGCAGAGCCTACGATCGCTCAGACCGCAAGCAGCGCCGAGGCTGTTCAAGACGCGCTCGCCGCACCGATGAGCGCTTCGCGCGATTGTGCCGTGCAACCTATGCATTATCAAACTGAAACTATCCAGACCGCAGCCGCCCAAGCTACGACCGCCATACCTACAATCGCTCAAATTGCAAGCGACGCTGGAACTGTCCATGCTGTCGAGGCTGTACAGGCTGCAGCCGCCGCATCTATGAGCGGTGCTGCGATTTTGCGTACGCTGAAATTTGTCGAAATTCTAAACTACTTGCAAAAGCTAAGCGCGAAAAAAACGAGCTTCCCTGCGCAAATTTACCCGCTGAGCGACATTTCGGATTGGCTCGCTTCGCTTCCTTTTGAGCCTACGCGCGATCAGTTAAGCGCGATAAAGGACATCGCTAGCGATCTGCAAAGCCCTCTGGCGCGCCGCCGCGTCGTCATGGGCGACGTAGGCAGCGGCAAGACGCTCGTGATCCTCGCTAGCGCGGCGATGAACTACCCGCGCATCAGCTATCTGATGGCGCCTACAAGCATCCTAGCCGAGCAAATTTACGCCGAAGCGCGCCGTTTGCTGCCGCCGCAGATTAAGGTCCTACTCGTAAAAAGCGGCGATCGCGAGCCCAATTTCGCGGGCGCGCACCTTATCATCGGCACTCACGCCCTGCTCTACCACGAGCTCGCGCCGTCAAATCTCATAATGGTCGATGAGCAGCACCGCTTCGGCTCGAATCAGCGCGAAAAGATCGCGCGCCTAACGGGAAGCGGCGAGTTTCGCGCGCATTTCATTCAGTTTAGTGCCACGCCGATACCGCGCACGCTAAGCATGATCCAATCCGAGCTTGTGAGCTTTAGCTTTTTAAAACAGCTGCCGTTTGAAAAACAGATCAAAACCAAAATTTTGCAAAATGACGGATTTGCGGGCTTTATGCAGGATCTACGCCGTGAGCTCGCCGCGGGCAATCAAGCGATCATCGTCTATCCGCTCGTGCAGCAAAGCGAAAGCTCGGTCTATCAAAGCCTTGAGGAGGCGGCGCCGTTTTGGAAGGCTCAATTCCCCGATGTGCTGATCACCCACGGTAGCGACAAGGACAAGGAGGAGGTTCTGCGCCGCTTCCGCGACGAGGGGCGACTGCTGATAACTACGACGATCGTCGAAGTGGGTATCTCGCTGCCGCGGCTTAGCGTCATCCTAATCGTGGGTGCCGAGCGAATGGGGCTTGCGTCGCTTCATCAGCTGCGCGGACGTGTCGGGCGTAAGGGGCAAGCGGGGCGCTGCTACCTCTACACCAAGCTCAAATCTCCGCCGCAGCGCCTGCGCGAGTTCGCAGCGACGCTGGACGGATTTAAGGTCGCAAATATCGATCTGAAAAACCGACAGGGAGGCGATCTACTGGGCGGCTCGGTGCAGCACGGCGCGATGTTTGCGTGGTATGATTATGAAGAGGACGTGACGGCTGCGGCAAAGCAGCGGCTAAAGGACATAGGACGGGGCGCGTGAAATTCTACGAGATGCGATAGAATTTAAACGTAATTTTAGTCGCGGCAAAATTTTACGAAGCGAATGCGATTATGAGATAATGGGCGACCTGATATAAAATTTGAAATTTCACGGCGCAGATTGCATCGGATAAAATTTAGAGCTTTACCAAGCGTCATTTGCTTTTAATTTCTAAAATTTATGCAACTTAAAGTCCAAAAAAAAGGAGAGCAAAATGGCTTACGTAACCTATGACAAGGCAAAATGGCACTGGGGTGCGAAAAATGCGCCGACCGACATCCCGCAGGAAAACGGCGCGACGCACATCGCGTTTTTCTTCCGCTGGTGCATGGAGCGCAAGCTCTATTCCAAGGACTTCGCGGCGGACTTTGCGGACGATATAGCGCGGATGGACGATAGCTTTGATTATCGCGGGTATTTCTTTGGCGCCATGGACGGCGTGCTAGGTAGCGAGGAGCTAAACACCGCGGGCAAGGCCTTTGCGAAGGCCTACTACACCACGGACCGCACGAAATTTGCCAAAACGCACGGCTGGTATTTACAGGACTATTGCGACTTCGTCGCGCGAAAATTCGGCGATAAAAACTTCGACAACGCCTATTTTTACATAGAAAACTCGCCGCAGAATTACGCCGAGATCAAAGAGATCATCGACCGCCGCTACGAGGAATTCTTGAGCTTCAAGGCGGCGAAGTAGAAATTTTACCGCTAAGCTTAGCCGGTTTAAAATAGGCGTCCAGGCCGAAACGATGCGCGATGTAAATAAGCAGAACCGATACGAAGGGGCAGCGGCAGGGCTTAAAATTTAGGAAAATTTAACTATAATCGCCGCAAAAATTTGAAAATTTTAAAATTTTACAAAGGATTTTATCGATGATCAAGGCACTTCGCGGTATGAACGATATTTTGGACGACCAGGCTCGCATCTACTCGCAAATTTTAAGCGTGTGCGAGCGCGTGGCGCGCAATTACGGCTTTTGCCTCATCGAAACCCCCAAGCTCGAACAGACCGCGCTATTTCGCCGCAGCGTCGGCGAGAGCAGCGACATAGTCGGCAAGGAGATGTATGAGTTTAGCGACAAAAGCGGCGAGAGCGTCTGTCTGCGCCCAGAGGGCACCGCGGGCGTCGTGCGCGCCTTTATCGAAAAAAAGCTAGACCGCAGCGGCGGCGTGCATAAATTTTATTATCAAGGCTCGATGTTTCGCTACGAGCGCCCGCAAAAGGGCCGTCTGCGCGAGTTTCATCAATTCGGCGTCGAGTGCTTCGGCGAAAATAGCGTCTATGAGGATGCGAGCGTGATTTTGATGCTAGCTCAAATTTTACGCGAGCTAAATGTCGCCGCAACGCTTAAAATCAACTCTTTAGGCGATCAGGAGTGCATGCCGGCGTATAAAACCAAGCTCGTAAATTTCTTGCAAGAGCGCAAAGACAGGCTCTGCGAGGACTGCCAAAGGCGCATCGACACCAATCCGATCCGCGTGCTGGACTGCAAAAACGAAAGCTGCCAGAAAATTTTAGCCGCCGCGCCGCTTATAACTGAAAATTTAAACGACGCCTGTGCCGCGGAATTTGCGCAGCTGCAAAGAATTTTAACCCAAAACGGGCAAAAATTTGAGATCGATCCGAAACTTGTGCGCGGGCTTGATTACTACTGTAAAACCGCCTTTGAGTTCGTCTCAAGCGAGCTTGGCGCGCAAAGCGCCGTAGGCGGCGGCGGGCGCTACGACAGACTCGTGGAGTTTTTAGGCGGCAGAAAGACGGCGGGCGTGGGCTTTGCGCTAGGTATCGAGCGAATAGCCGAAATTTTAAAAACGCGCGAAATCAAGCAAGCGCGCGAGGGGCTTTATATCGGCGCGCTGGATGAGGCGTTCGTAAGCACGGCGTTTTCGTTTGCGCTAAAGCTGCGAAAGTTTTGTAAAACTCAAATTTCATACGAGCCCAGGAGCCTAGCCAAGCATTTAAAAGCAGCCGACGGAGCAGAGGCTAAATTTTGCCTTTGCATCGGACAGGACGAGTTTGATCGCGCCGAGGTGTGGTGCAAAAATTTAGAGGATCAAAGCACCTTTGCGATTAAATTTAAAGAGGTCGAAGCGTTTTTTAAGGATAGAGCATGAGCGATTACGGACTAAATATTTGGGGGAATTCCAACTTCACGATAGACGGGGGCAAACTATGCCTAAACTCCGATTTCAAGCAGCCTTTAGTGGATATAATAAAAGAGATCCGCGCAGACGGCGTGCGAGGCCCGATACTGCTGCGCTTTCCGCACCTCATCAAAAAGCAGATCGTTGAAATTTATTCAAATTTTAACCGCGCCATTAAGGAGTTTGATTACAAGGGAAAATTCCACGCCGTCTATCCGCTTAAGGTAAATCAATTCCCGGGCTTCGTTAAAAATTTAGTCGATATCGGCGAGCCTTACGGATACGGACTTGAGGCCGGCAGCAAGCCCGAGCTGCTGCTAGCGATGGCGTATAATAACTACGGCGCGCCGATTACCGTAAACGGCTTTAAAGATAAGGAGCTCATCAATATCGGCTTCATCGCCGCAGAGATGGGGCATAACGTAACGCTTACGATCGAGGGGTTAAACGAGCTTGAAACCATCATCGAAACGGCTAAGGAGCGGTTTGCGCCAAAGCCTTTCATCGGGCTTCGCATCAGGCTGCACAACTCCGGAAGCGGTATATGGGCGAAAAGCGGCGGGATAAATTCTAAATTCGGCCTTACCTCGACCGAGCTTATAGAGGCGATAAACTTACTCAAGAAAAACGACCTCATCGAGCAGTTTACGATGATCCACTTTCATATCGGCTCACAGATTACAGAGATCCATCCGCTCAAAAAGGCCCTCATCGAGGCGGGCAATATCTACACCGAGCTTCGCAAAATGGGCGCAAAAAATTTAAAATCTATAAATTTAGGCGGAGGGCTTGCTATCGAATACTCCCAAGCCAAAGAAAGCTCCAACCGCAACTATACGCTAAAAGAATACGCCAACGACGTGGTTTTTTTGTTAAAATCAATCGCGCAGGATAAAAAAGAGGCAGAGCCCGATATTTTTATCGAGAGCGGCAGATACGTAGCCGCCAGCCATGCGGTGCTCGTAGCGCCGATTTTGGAGCTTTTTACCCAAGAATACGCCGAAGAGAAGCTCGCCCTAAAAAAGGATAATCCGCCGGTAGTCGCCGAGCTATACGATCTGTATAAAACTCTAAAACCCTCCAACGCGCTAGAGTATCTGCACGATGCTATGTCGCACATGGAGAGCGTGCTTACCCTTTTTGATCTAGGATACGTCGATTTGATCGACCGCTCAAACGGCGAAATTTTAGTTCATCTAATAATGCGAAAGGCGTATGGAATTTTGGGCAACAAGCAAGAGTATAGCAATTTCTTAAACTCCCTAGGCAACGCCCAAGAACGCTATTTGGTAAATTTCTCGATCTTTCAAAGCCTGCCCGATTTTTGGGGCATCAAGCAGCACTTCCCAATCATGCCGCTAGAGAGGCTGGACGAGCGCGCCACGCTATCGGCGTCGATCTGGGATATCACCTGCGATAGCGACGGCGAGATAGAATTCGACAGCCAAAAAAATCCGCTATTTTTGCACGATTTTGATCCCGAAAAAGAGGAGTATTTTTTGGGCTTTTTCCTTGTCGGAGCCTATCAGGAGGTGCTTGGCATGAGCCACAACCTCTTTGCACACCCAACAGAGGCGACCGTGATTTTAAAGGATGACGGCGGCTTTGAGATCAAGGATTTTATCGAATCTCAATCGGTCATCGACATCTTGGAGGATATGGACTACGACGTAGTAGATATCCGCGAAAGCCTAAACGAGCGCGTCGAAAAATCAAATCTTATCGGAGATAAAGAGAAAAAACATATCCTGGGCGAGCTATATCTGTTTTTAAACGACAACAGCTATCTAAAGACGATCAAATGAGTTTTTGGCAAATTTTAAAACAGGACTTCACCGAGCCCTTGCGCCAAGACCCCGCATGCAACAGCGTATTTGAGATATTTTTCTGCTATCCCGGCGTCTGGGCGCTGATAAATTACCGCTTCGCGCACTTTTTCTACGAGCGAGGTTTTAAGCTTATAGCTCGCGCGATCAGCGGACTTACCCGCATAATCACCGCCGTAGATATAAACCCCGGCGCGCAGATCGGCTCGGGCGTGTTTTTCGACCACGCCACGGGGCTTGTCATCGGAGAAACGGCGATCATCGGCGATAACTGTCTGATCTATCAGGGCGTTACTCTCGGCGGCGTGAGCTTAGAGCACGGCAAGCGCCATCCGACGCTACAAAACGGCGTCGTAGTAGGCGCGGGAGCCAAAGTGCTAGGCAACATCACCATCGGCGAAAATTCTAAAATCGGCGCAAATTCCGTCGTCGTAAAGGATGTCGCCAATTCTACCGGTGCAGGCAATGCCGTCAAAAATCCCGCCCCGTCCGAGATTTCCGCGCCAAAAAATATAGCCTCCGCGAATACTGCCGCTAAAAATTCCACCGCGTCTTCTATGCGCGAAATTTGGAGATTGCTAGAAAATGCCGATCGGGCGCTGCTTGCCGAAGAGATCTCGCGCGCCGAAGAGCTCGCCGCACGGGCGCAGGAGCTTAGCGAGCTAAAGCGCATCGAAGTAGGGCGGATTTTTAGCAGATTTATCCGTGCGCGGATCGCCCTGTAGCGCGGCGATACCGATGCCGCGATCTCGCTAGCGACGGACGCGAGCTCCATGCAAAGCGGAGTGGCGGAGATATATGCCAATGCCGTAAATTACGAGAGCGCTTATACATTCGGGCGCATCTACGAGGCTCGCGGCGATCGCAAGGGCGCTGTGCGCGAATATCCTGGACACACCGCCCTGTGCGCGAATATCAGCAGGCGCTGTTTATTTGGACTATGTTTTTACAGAGCGATCCCGTGCGTGCGGAGGAGATTTTCGCCCGACTGCAAACGCTCACACCCGATCCCTACGAGGCCGAAGGCAGAGCTAGCGGCGCGTGCGAGTATCTGCGCGCTAAGGCTGGCTCCGCTTTGAATGAGCCGGCGCCCGAGCCCAAGCGTCGTGCACTGCGAGATTTGGCCGAATGGGAGGCGCACTGCTTGCATCTGCGCCCGTTTATAGAGGACGGATCGGACGAGCGCGCGCGTAGGGCTTCGCTCGCGCGGGATTACGCGCAGCTGTATGCGGGGCTGGGCGAGTGTGCCGCCGCGCTAGAGCATCTGCTTGCCGCAGCGGAGCTTTCGGATGCGACGGAGCCCGATACGGGCGGGCTTTATCTACAGATCGCGCGACAATTTTTGTCTATTTACAAAGAGGCGGGCGCGAGTAAAATTTCTGCGAGCTATGCGCAGAAAAATCTAGCCGCGGCGCAGGATTACGCGAACAGATCGGTAAAGCTCTACGAGGGCATGCGCGGCACCGCCTACGAGCACTCGGGCTACGATGGACGCGAAATTTTAGGCGAGATCGCGATGATACGCGGCGATCCGTCTGCGGCGCTGAGACATTTCGCGGCGATGAGAGACGATGCGGCGGCACTTTTGGCATATCAGCAGCTGCCGGCTTACAAGCAGGCTCTGGCTCACGCGCTAGAGCTGCTCGCGCAGTGCTATGATGCGCTAAAGGATAGCAAGAGCAAGGCGGCGGTTCTGCGCGAGCTTAGGAAGCTAAAG
>NZ_CALIJA010000069.1 GCF_938017615.1 uncultured Campylobacter sp.
GCCGGACAGTATCTCCGGCCCCGGCGGCCGCACTCCGAATCCCGCGCCGCACAAATATTAACAAAGCCTTCTCCGAAATTCTCTCGTCTGTGTCCTGTAACGAGAATAAATTTTCTATCACTAAGCTTATATTTGGCATTTATAAAGGATAAAATTTTATTTTTTAGCAGCTCGTTGTTTTCGATTTTGTCTATCGTCCACAAAAGCGCATCTATAACGGTGTTGCCACTAACAACTATATTTCTTGAATCTTTGCCTTCTTTTAAGAGATTGTCTCTCGCATCGGTAGTCGGCGCGAAGTGATATTTAGCTATGAGCCCCGTCATCTGCCTATTTATCTCTTCAGGAAACGGCGAATAGATATTATGCGTCCTAAGTCCAGCTTCTACGTGAGCAACATCTATTTTTTGATAATACGCCGCCAAAGAAACAGCATAAGTAGTAGTCGTATCTCCATGCACAAACACGATGTCCGGGGTATATTCACTAAATACATCGCGCATACCAAGTAAAACACCAGACGTAATATCGTACAGATCCTGCCCTTGCTTCATTAAATTTAGATCAAAATCAGGCTTTATCTCAAAGAATTCCAAAACCTGATCGAGCATCTGTCTGTGCTGCGCCGTGACGCAAACCTTCACTTCAAATTCCGCGCGCTTTTGAAATTCCTTTATCAACAGAGCCATCTTAATGGCCTCCGGGCGCGTTCCAAATACTATCAAAATTTTTCTTTTCGTCATAAACTCCCCTAAATATCGGTTTTTTAACCAAATTTATCGCCGTAATTTTAATTAAATTTTGCTATATCGGCGCTTAACCAAATAAAATGACACCATTTACATTGCATATAGCTTTAAAATTTAGATCTAATTTATATTTTAGCTTTTAGTAGATACAAATCCTCTAACAGTTTTTATAATATACCCTATCTTCTCATCACTCATACCGGGATATACGCCTACCCAGAAACTATCGTTCATTATCTTATCGGTATTTTTTAGCTCGCCTGAAATTTTATAATCTACTCCGAGTTTAAGCTCTGCAAATAACGGATGCTTGATCATATTGCCCGCAAATAAATTTCTTGTTTGCACGCCCGCCTTCTCTAGATGCTCGCTCAGTTCGTTTCTACTAAATTTTGCCCCGTCTGCAACCGTCATCATAAAGCCGAACCAGCTAGGCTCGGAATGCGGCTGAGCTTTAACCAAAACGAGCTCCTTTATATCTTTTAAGCCATCATAAAGCTTTTTAAAATTTTGCCTACGACGCTGCACGAAACTAGGAAATTTATCTATCTGAGCGCATCCCACGGCAGCTTGCATATCGGAGGCTTTTAAATTAAATCCGAAGTGCGAATAAACGTATTTATGATCGTATCCAAGCGGTAGCTCACCAAATTTCTGCGAAAAGCGCCTCCCGCAGGTATTATCTACGCCGCTCTCACACCAGCAATCGCGCCCCCAATCACGCATACTTAGCATAATTTTTTTAAGCAGCGGATTGTTTGTGTATGTGGCGCCACCCTCGCCCATGGTCATATGGTGAGGAGGATAGAAGCTGCTTGTGCCTATATCTCCCCATGTGCCGGTCGGCTTACCGTCATACAGGGAACCCAGTGCGTCGCAGTTATCCTCGATAAGCCACAAATCGTGCTTATCGCAAAATTCCTTCACGGCTTTTATATTAAAAGGATTTCCTAAAGTGTGAGCTACCATAACAGCTTTTGTTTTTTCGCTAAGCGCAAGCTCAAGCTTCGTATGGTCTATGTTAAAATACTCAAGCTCCATATCGACAAAAACAGGAACGGCACCGTATTGCACGATAGGCGCAACCGTCGTAGGAAAGCCCGCCGCTACGGTTATAACTTCGTCGCCCTTCTTTATGCGGCGCTCTTTTAGAAGCGGCGAAGTGAGCGCAAAAAACGCAAGCAAATTTGCGCTACTTCCGCTATTTACCAAAAACGCCCATTTTACGCCAAGCATTTTGGCAAATTCCTTTTCAAATTTTTTAGAATATGTGCCGTATGTGAGCCAGAAATCAAGCGAACTATCTACTAAATTTACCATTTCTTGCTCGTTAAAAACTCTACCTGCGTAATTTACGCGGCTTTTGCCGGGTTCAAATTTGGCGTGCTGCGCCGGCTCATGAACCAGCCTATAATACTCTTTTGTCTTTTCTAAAATTAACTCTAAAATATAATCTAAATTAATTTCATCTGTTCTAAGTAAATCAATTTGAAATTCAATATCAGAAAAATCAATTCCTTGTTCATCGCTATTATTTTGATCATTTTTTCCAGCATTTCTTATTTCTTCACAAATATCCACATAAACACTCTTCATATCCTGCATTTGTCTATCAGATATAATTTTCTCAAAATTTTCAAATTCATCGAAATTCTTAAGTATATTTTCTGTTTTAAGCAATTCTCCAAATAATTTTGCAAATTCCTTTTTATCTTGATTTTTTTCAATTTCAACAGGCTTCGGAAATTTTTTAACTATTTCGTTACATAAACCTACATATCCTTTTACTGATTTCCCTGTTTCCTCGTCTTTAAATCCATTTATATAATCGTTATAACTTTTTTCAAGAATTATATTTACACTATTTTCATCTCCAAAAGTTTTAATAGCATTTTTTGTAGCCTTTTCCAAATCTCTAAAACATACAATATTTCCAAAAGTTTTGACTTTATTCAAAATACGGTTTGTTCTTGAAAACGCTTGAATTAATCCGTGGTATCTCAAATTCTTATCAACAAACAAAGTATTTAATGTTGGTGCATCAAATCCTGTCAAAAACATTCCCACAACAATTAAAATATCAATTTTTTTATCCTTAACTTTTTTAGACAAATCTTTATAATAATTCTGAAATTCGTTTCCATTTGTTGAAAAATTTGTTTTAAAATAATCGTTGTAATCAGATATCACTTTATCCAAAAATTCTT
>NZ_CALIJA010000070.1 GCF_938017615.1 uncultured Campylobacter sp.
ATTTTTTAAAATTTTCGCTCAAGAAGCCTAAATTTAATCTCAAAATTTTTAAATTTTACCCCGAAATTGCGCTCGCGCTTCGTATGCGAACTCAAATGAAATTTCAAGCAAAATTTCGCGTCTAAATTTGAGCTCAGCTCTTAAATTTTAAAATTTTATCAGAGATTTTTTTATACAATTACGGCTAAAATTCGGCCCAAAAAAGGAGAGGGAATGTATAAGCTAAAGCATCTTCTTAGCGCGCAGGATCTGAGCCGCGAGGACATCTACGACTTCATTGATCTGGCGCGCGAGTTTAAAGCGCTCAACCGCTCTGACGTTAAAAAATCCGACTCGCTTCGCGGCAAGACGGTCATCAACGCGTTTTTCGAAAACTCCACCCGCACCCGCACGAGCTTTGAGATTGCAGCCAAGCGCCTGGGCGCGGACAGCGTAAATTTCACGGCTGCGGACAGCAGCACGAAAAAGGGCGAGACGCTGATCGACACCATCAGAAATATGCAGGCGATGCGCACGGATATCTTCGTGCTGCGCCACAGCTGCTCGGGCGCGGCGAAATTCGTCGCGGCCAACTGCGATGCATCGATCGTAAATGCAGGCGACGGGCTGAACGAGCACCCGAGCCAGGCGCTACTGGATCTTTTTACGATCAGCGAGCACAAGGGCAGGATCGAGAATTTAAACGTCGCGATCATCGGCGATATATTTCGCTCGCGCGTGGCTAGAAGCGACATCTGGGCTATGCGAAAGCTCGGCATAAACGTGCGGCTCTTCGGCCCTCCGATGATGCTGCGCGACTGCGACGCGTTCGGCTGCCCGATATGCAAAAGCGTAGAGGAGGCGATCGAGGGCGCCGACGTCATCATCATGCTTAGAATACAGCTCGAGCGGCAAGACGGCGAGCCGAGCTTCCCGAGCGTGCGCGAGTACTCGAAATTTTTCGGACTTACCGCAAGGCGCATGCAAGCGGCGAAAGAGGGCGTCATGATAATGCATCCGGGCCCGATCAATCGCGGCGTGGAGATCAACTCCGACGTAGCCGACGATCCGCGCTATAGTTGCGTTTTAGATCAGGTAGAAAACGGCGAGGCGATGCGAATGGCGATACTTCATACGATAAATTTAAACAGGAGCGCACGATGAAAATTTTGATAAAAAACGGCACGATCGTTAATTGGGGCGGCAGCGAGGAGGCGAACGTCCTGATCGAGGGCGATAAAATTTCAAAGATCACGCGCGAGTGTCCCGCTGCAGACCGCGTCATAGACGCTGCGAGCAAGCTCGTGATGCCTGGGCTCATCGATATGCACGTGCATTTTAGAGACCCGGGGCTTGAATACAAAGACGACGTCATCAGCGGCAGCGAAACCGCGGTCGCAGGCGGCGTGACGACCTGCCTTCCGATGGCAAATACCAAGCCCGTAAACGATAACTCAAGCATCACGCGCGCGATGATCGCCAAGGCTAAACAGCGCGGGCTTATCGATCTATTGCCCATAGGCGCGATCTCGCAGGACTGCAAGGGCGTAAAGATCGTCGAGATGGGCGATATGCTCGAGGCGGGCTGCGTGGCCTTCAGCGACGACGGGCTGCCCGTGACCGACAGCTCCGTGATGCGACAGGCGCTCGAATACTCCGCGCACTTCGGCTCATTCGTGATAAATCACAGCGAGGATTGCTCGCTTTGCCACGGTGGCGTGATGAACGAGGGTAAGGTTAGCGCGATCCTCGGTCTAAAGGGGATGGCGAGCGAAAAAGAGGAGATCATGATCGCGCGCGATCTGCTGCTTGCCAAAAAGACGGGCGGGCACATCCACATCGCGCACGTAAGCTCGGCGTGGTCGCTAAAGCTCATAAAGCAGGCTAAGCGCGAGGGCATCCGCGTCACCTGCGAGGCTACGCCGCACCACTTCACCTTCGACGAGCGCGAGTTGATGGGATACGATACGAATTTTAAAATGTCGCCGCCGCTTCGCACCCAAAGCGACGTGCAGGCGATCAGAGAGGCGCTTAAAAGCGGTCTGATCGATGCCATCGTGACCGATCACGCTCCGCACAATACCGACGATAAATTCGTCGAATTCGACCACGCGCCGTTTGGAATTTTGGGGCTTCAAACCCTCGTACCGCTTACGCTGCAGCTCGTAAAGCAAGGCGTCATCGGCCTTGAAGACATGGTGCGGCTGTGCTCGTTTAACCCGGCTAAAATTCTAAATTTAAAAGACAAAGGCGAGATTAAAGAGGGCTTTTTAGCCGACGTCGCGATCATCGATCCGCAGATTTCCTACGTTTACGACGAGGCGCTAAATAAGTCCAAATCGCGCAACTCGCCGCTTTTCGGCAAGCAGCTTACGGGCGCTGCGGTATGCACGATCAAAAGCGGCCGCGTGGTCTATGAGTTTCCAAACGTCGTAGCGTAGGGCGCTCGCGGCGTAGGACTTGCGATCGGCGGCTTGCGGACAAACGGTATTCGTAGCATAAACGGAGAGATTGCTTCATTTTAAATTTAGCTAGTTTGGATGCGATGGCTTGCTTTTAAAATTTTGCGGTACGATCGGTTTATTTTAAATTTGGCGGCAGCGTAGGCGTGGCGACTTGTCTTTAAAACATAGCGCGTTTTGCTTGGTATCGGCGCGGCCCTTGATCTCGCAGCGTGATTGCCCTGCTTAAATTTATCGGTAGCTTGGGTGTAGTAAACTACATTTAAAATTT
>NZ_CALIJA010000071.1 GCF_938017615.1 uncultured Campylobacter sp.
AAAATCCCAGTCGAAAGCAGAATTTCGTGCGGTGATGGAATTCTGCTCGAAAATAAAATTTTGTTCGCGGGTAGAAGTTTGCTTGCAAGCGGAGGTTGGCTTACTAACGGGAATTTGCTCGCAAGCACAATTCCGCTCGGTCGTAGGATGCTCCTGCAAATTCCGCAAATCCTGCGCCGTATCGCTTGCAGGCTCGAAAATCCCAAATGCAACGCTCTTTTCGCAGACATAGTAGTACGCGATAAAATTTGCAAGTGCGATCTGAAACGGGCTAAATTTAAGCTGCGAAATTTCAGAAATTTTCTTGGTTTTGAAGCTTGGCTTTGAAACCTCTCGCAGGATCACAGCAGATTTGACGCTCGATTTTACGGGAACGGATACGATTTGATAGGATGGTATTTTAAAATTTGAACTATAAGTAAGCGGCTTTAGGCTGGCGCCCAAAACCGCAACTTCATAATAGAGCATTTAGCTATTGCGCTAAGGATTGACAAAGCTCGTCAGCGTGATTACAATCGAATGAACCTACGTTTCTCCCCGCTGCCGTAGCCAAAGGTGTAGTTGGATAGTAATCAAAAGTAGTACTCTTGCCTGCTACGCTAGCCCTATATGTAGATGTTGCATTGGCATTGCCGTTCGCAACCAAAGTCCAGCCGTTCCTACCGCCATCTCTCATAGGATAGATAGGTTGCTGCAAAACGCCATCAAAAAGAGTGGCGTTGTCTGAGCCCTCCAAAGCAGGCCATGTAGTCACGCCCCTCATCATGTTCTCGCTTCTAACTAGCGAAAGTCCGCTTCTAATGGCGGCGATGTCTCCGCGCATCTTAGCGATAGTAGCATCATCGCGCGTAGCGGCTAATCTAGGCACTGCAATGCCCGCCAAAATACCTAAAACGACGATGACGAAAACAAGCTCTATCATCGTAAAAGCTTTTAAATTTTTCATGTTAAATCCTTTGATTTAAAGTGAGATGATTATAGCCAAATTTAAATAAAATTAATTTTAGTTAAAGAAAAAATCCTGCATTTTAAATGGAATTTTATGAAATTTCATTAAATTCTGCGATTTTTTGTCCGAATTTTACGGACGTATCAGTCGGAGTTTCAAATTTTAAAAACTCGCTTTGCGCTACGAGCACGATCGTCGAACCCAGCTCAAAATTTCCCAAATGATCGCCCTTTTTAAAGTTTAAATTTTCATATTCGTAAAGCGCCTCAGCTCTACTTGCACATGCATTCGTTTGTATTCGCGTATCGAAATCAAATCTCATCTTGCCGACGTTTAAAGCGCCCACGAAAACCATCCACAAAATCCCACCATTTCGCATTTTGCACTTCAAAATCACGCGCTCATTTTTGGCGTAAAGGTTTGGAATTTTAAGTAAAAATTTCTTCGCCACGCTGTAAAGATCAGCGGGTATGTAAAGCGCCTGCAACACGCTTAGATCACACGGCGCGTGATAATGATGATAATCGCGCGGGCTTAGATAGATGTTTGCGTAGCTTAAATTTACGCCGCTTGTATTTTCGCCGCCTTGGGCGTCCTCTGCGCTCGTTTCGCGGCTCACACTACTTTCATCACTATAAATTTCAGCTTGCACGCCGCTCGCGGCATAAGTTGCGCCGCTTTCGTCGCTTATGATTTTCGCTTGCGCGGCGCGAAATTTCATCCCTGCGCCGGCATCTTTTGCGCATCCGGTTCCAACCTCGCCGCTCCCGTTCGTAGCAACCGCTCCGCCGCTTTCGCTTGCAGTAAACGTGCGACCAAGCAGCTCGCTAAGGCTGTATTCGCAGCCTTTTACGCTAAAAGCTCGCATATCGGCGCAGGTCCCGCTCTCAAAGATCACGCCGTCGCTAGGGCTTATAAAAGCCGTCTCGTCCGTCGCTATCTCGCGCGGGTGCAGCAAGCGGCGAGTAAAAAGCGCGTTTAGGCTCGCATAGCTTTGCGGCGGATCAAATTCGCTCATATCGATTTTGAAAAATTCCACGTATTTGCGGTTGATAAAATTTTGTATAAATTTAGGGAATTTCACCGCGGCGATAACCCCAAAAATCCTCGAAATAAAACTTCTCATCTATGCCTTTCTAAGCTTAAGCAGCGCGATCTCGGCATCGGCAAAGACCCTTATCGGCGGACCCCAAAACCCTACGCCGCTGCTTACGTAAATTTGCTTCAGCCCGTCGTTATACAGCCCGTAAAGATACTTCTGGCTAAGCAGCACCAAAAGCGTCCACGGAAAGATTTGCCCCGCGTGCGTGTGCCCGCAGATACACAGATCGACCTCGTCGCGCACGAAATCCACGACGTATTTAGGCTGATGCGCGAGTAAAATTTTTGGTTTATCGGGGTTCGCCTGCGCTAGCGCAGCGCCGAGATCGGGCTGCATATATCCGAAGCGAAAGCCGCTAAGATCGTGCACGCCCATTAAATTTAGCCCCTCAAATTCCACGCTTTCGTTTTGCAGCACCCGCACACCCGCTTTTTGCATTGCCGCGATAAGCCCGCTTGCGTCGCCGCGGTAATATTCGTGGTTGCCCGTGACGAAAAAGATAGGCTTTTTGATCGCCTCAAGAGGCTGCAAAATATCCCCGAGCTCATCCGAGCGCAGATCAAACATATCGCCCACGATCAGCAGCGCGTCGAAGCTTAGCGAGTTTATCTGCGCTACGACGCCTTGCAAAAATTCCTTTTTCAAAAACTCGCCCAGATGCACGTCCGAGATGACGACGAAGCTTAGCTCGCGAGCTAAGTTTTTGATTTTTATTTCGCGCTCGGTGATTTTTGGAATTTTTAGTGCATTATAAAACCCCTTAAAAATATAGCTAAACGCCATTATTACGAAGGTTATGTCGATAAAGGTTTTTAAAAATTTTCGCCTATTTTCGCTAAATTTAACCACATGCGCAGCGGCACTTAACACGTCGTAAGCAAGGCAGATAAAAAAGAGCGAAAAGGATGCTGCCATGCAAAATACGCATAGCTTATAAAGCAGCTCGTTTTTAAAGCTTCCATTAAGCCCAAAACCCACAAAAAATATCGCATCTAAAATCGCCAAAGCTACGCAAAGCAAGCTCAAGGCAGGGCGAAACGTAGCGAAGCCTTTATATGGCGTAAAGCGCGCGCCGATCGATCTGTAGACGTAAAGATTAAAAAACAGAAATAAAACCGTGCCGACGATCGGAAAAATATAGGCGCTTTTCAAACTCTAGCCTTGGATATACTCGTCCAGCTTATCTTTATCAAAGCCCGTGATTTCTTGCTTATCGTCTAAAATTAGCGCGCCGCTCTTTTTAAATTTAGTGATGGTGCGCGAGAAGGTCTCGGGGGTGACATTTAGAATTTTGGCTATTCTAGTGTATTTCGTGCTCATAAAAATATCGAAATTCTCGTTGATAAACTTAGCGATCTTACCGTCGCAGCTAAGCACGACTTGATTATCAAAGACCGCATTTAGCGCGCGGATCTTCTCAGACATCGATTTTAAAAGCTCCAGGCAAATCTTTGGATCGCTCATAAACTCGTTTTTAAATTTTTCATAATCGATCTTTAGCACCTCGCCGTTTGTCGAAAACACGCCGCTTGCAGGATAGCTCGTCTCTTCGAAATTTACCATCTCCGCCACGAGCGAGATGGGGCGGATCTCGCGCATATGGATCTCACGCCCCTTTGCGGAGGTTTTATAGATTTTTAAAATTCCTTTTAGCAGGATTAATAGATACTGCGAGCGCTCGCCCTCGAAAAATAAAATTTCGCCCTTTTTGTAGCTTTTATGGATGCTAATCTGCTCCAAACGATCGATTTGCGCTGCACTTAGAGCTTTGAAATAAGGAATTCTCTCAAGCATCGCCGCGACCTATTTTTTAAGCAGGTCTCTTATCTCGGTAAGAAGTTTAATCTCTTCGCTAGGCTCGGCAGGTGCGGCAGGCTCCGGTGCAGGCTCGGCGGGCTTTTTAAGCTTATTGATCGCCTTGATCGCGCAGAATATACAAAACGCGATGATTATAAAATCGACCGTTACTTGGATAAACGAGCCATAGTTTATCGTAACGGCCGGGGTCTGCCCCACCGCTTCTTTTAGCACGATCTTAAGATCGGTAAAATTCATGCCTCCCGTAAGAAGCCCTAAAACCGGCATCATGATGTCGCTTACGAGCGAGGTTACGATCTTGCCGAAAGCCCCGCCGATGACGACGCCCACCGCCATATCGATGACGTTGCCTTTCATCGCGAATTCTTTGAATTCCTGAATGAAACTCATATTGTCTCCTTAAATAAAATGCGCCGATATTAGCCTATTTTTGCTTTGTTTTTGCTTTTTATTAGGAAGTAAAAAGTATAATCCCAGCTTAAATTTAAACCCAAAGGACCTAAATTGTATCGCTTTGCTCCGTCGCCCACCGGCGATATGCATATCGGAAATTTACGCGCGGCTATTTTTAACTACATCTGCTCGCTGCAGGATCAAAGCGGCTTTATTCTACGTATCGAGGATACCGACACTGCGCGCAATATCGAAGGCAAAGATCAAGAGATTATCGAAATTTTAAAACGATTCGGCATCTCGTGGCAGAGTCTGTATTATCAAAGCAAAAATTTAAAATTTCATCAGCAGTTCGCTGCCAAGCTGCTCTCCGAGAAAAAGGCGTTTTGCTGTTTTTGCAGCGAGGAGGAGCTTGAGGCGAAAAAGCAAGCCGCCAAGGACGCAGGCGAGGCGTATCGCTACGACGGGCATTGCGAGCATTTAAGCGATGAAGAGGTGCTTGGCTGCGAAAAGCCCTTTACTATCCGCCTTAAAAAACCTGATCATGCGCTGGAATTTACCGACGCAATCAAGGGCCGTATCGCATTTGAGCCGCAGAATATCGACAGCTTCGTCATCATGCGCGCGGACAAGACGCCAACTTATAACTTCGCTTGCGCCTGCGACGATATGATGCAGGGCGTGAGCTTCGTAATCCGCGGCGAGGATCACGTCTCAAACACGCCAAAGCAAAACTGGATCCGCCAAAGCCTCGGCTACGACGGCGAGATCAAATACGCGCACCTGCCGATCATATTAAATTCCGAAGGCAAAAAGATGAGCAAGCGCGAAGCTAGCTCCTCGGTAAAATGGCTGCTTCAAAGCGGCTACCTGCCCGAAGCGATCGCGAACTATCTGATCCTGCTGGGCAACAAAACGCCGCGCGAGGTCTTTAGTATGGATGAGGCGGTGGAGTTTTTCGACATCGCTAAAATTTCAAAAAGCCCGGCGAAATTTGACGAGGACAAACTCGCCTTCATAAACCGCGAGCATATCAAAAGAGCGAGCGAACAGCGATTAGCGGAGCTTTTTGAGCTTGAGTCCAGATTTGCGCCTTTAATAAAATTTTACACTCAAGAAGCGAGCCTAATCCCGCGTATCAAAGAGAAGATCGCAGCGATCTACGGCGCGAAAGATATCCCGCAGGAGTGGGCGGCGCAGGCGCAGGCTCTGCGAGAGGCGATCTTAAATTTATTGGGCTCAAACGGCGCAAGCGCGGAATTTAATGATTTCAAAACGGCGCTTTCGCAGGCTACAAATTTAAAAGGCAAGAGCCTATTTATGCCGCTTAGGTTTTTACTAACCGGCGCGCCCCACGGACCGGAGCTTAGCGAGCTGTATCCGCTGATCCGCGCTGATTTAAAGGAGATACTTGATGCTACTAAATAGCGTATTTTACGGCATTTTAGTGAGTATTCACTACGTGATTCAAGCTTATATGATGCTCATTTTCGTCGCCTGCGTTTTGAGCTTCATCCGTCCAAATCCGTTCGGTAAATTTTATAAAATCTACCGCGTCATCTCTGCGCTTACCGAGCCTGCGTTTGCGCTGGTGCGCCGCTATCTGCCTACGACTTTCGGCGGGTTTGATCTTTCGCCGCTTCTTATCCTGCTCGTGCTTAACTTCTTTGACAGCGCGATAATCTATATCATCAATAGGACGGTCATTTGAAAATATTTCTGAAATTTAGCCTTGTTTTAGGACTGCTGTGCGCCGCAAGTAGCGGTAAAATTTTAAGCTACGAACAGATCAAAGACGAGCCAAAATCCCTAGCCAAGGACTATTACATCTATCGCCTAATAGATGAGACGAAATACAACAAAGCGGAGATTAGAGCTTTAAAACAGAGTATCTTTCGCTACAAAGGCAAGCTAAAAGATAAGCTCGATAGAATTTTCGGCGCCATTCGCCCTCCTAAGCGTCCGGATCGATGTGCAGGCGTTACCTCCGCTAATATTTTAGATGCAAATTTAACCTGCAAAAAGGCGCGCTCATATCCAAATTTTATCGCCAAGCTAAGCCCGTCCATGCGCGAGACGCTCGCTTCGCAGCTTGAAAAGTACCAAGACGCAGCAAGTAGAAACGCCGTAAATTTACTGCGCGGATTTAACGACGAAAATCCGAGCGAGTATTTTATGCAGAGCCGTAACGCGCAAAACTACTTTTTATATTACGACTACTTAAAAGGTGCGGGCAAAGACGCTCTGATCGACATCGACGCCAACGCAGCCTTCGTAAGCGAACTAGCTTCGCAAAAAGGTTTCAAAGCGGTTCTTAACGATGCGCTAATCAACCGCAAATACCCGCACTTGCGCCGCTCGCTCACGGGCGTCGATCCACTAACCGTGGAGAAGGACGTAGCGTTTATGCTGGGCGTAAACGCCGTCATGCAGGGCGACGAAGGGGCTGCGCTTGCATTTTTTAGCCGCGCGGCCGCGAGCTTTGAGAAGCCTCACGATGTACACAATGCGAAATTTTGGATCTACCTGCTAAATGGAGATCAAAATGTCTTGCGCCAGCTTGCTAGCAGCGATTATTACAGCCTCTATGCGCTTTATGCCAAGGAGGTCTTAGGGGATAGGAATTTAAACATAATCATCCCAAATCCTGCTAAAAATTCCATCGAAGGCTACGATATTACCGATCCTTTCGCTTGGGTTCGCACGAAAAATAGCGCTGATCAGATGTCGCGCCCACAACTTTTGGAATTTGCTAAAAAATTCGACACCAAGCAAAGCATCGGCGAGTACTCATACATCATGAATAAAGCAAGCGGCGGCAAGGATAACTTCTATCCGACGCCGTTTATGGAATACATCGGTGACGGTGATAACCGCCGCAAGGCGCTAATTTTGGCGCTCGCCCGCCAAGAAAGCCGCTTCGTGCCCGCATCGGTATCTACATCGTACGCGCTTGGGATGATGCAGTTTATGCCGTTTTTGGCTAACGAGATCGGCAAAAAGCAGCTTGCGATCGCGGGCTTCGATCAAGACGATATGTTCCGCCCCGAGGTCGCTTACCGCTTCGCCAACATCCACATCGACTGGTTAGAGCGCAAAATTTACAGCCCGGTTTTCATCGCATACGCTTACAACGGCGGGCTCGGGCTCGTCAAAAAGATGCTTCAGCGCGGCGATATGTTTAATAAGGGCAAATTTGAGCCGTGGCTTAGTATGGAGCTCGTGCCGTATGCCGAGAGCAGGGACTACGGCAAAAAGGTGCTTGCAAATTTCATCATCTATTCGCAGATCCTCGATCCGCGCGCGAAAGTCTCGGTGCAGCAGGAGCTGCAAGATCTGCTGATACCGAGTAGAAGCGACGATTTTAGATAAATTTACGAGGCGGCGAAATGAAAGCAAAGCGAATTTTATAGTTAAAATTTTAGCCGCTTCGGCTTTTATCTGCGAAATTTGCGCGGCGACTCAAAATTTTTCGGCCGCCAAAGATGCCGCGAAATCGCTGAAAGAGGATGAAATTTTAATCCTTAAAAGCGATCTTGCCGCCGCTAAAAAACAGGGCGGCGCGCTACAAGAGGTAAATTTAGAGGAGAGGAAACTTGCAAAAAACGCGCTTAAGCTTCCGTTTGAAATTTACGAGCTGCGCCTTTCTGAAGATCAAAATACGCTCTTTGGCTTGGGCGACGACAAAGGCGGCATCGTCTTGATCGACATTACCGAGCCGCGCACTCTAAAGCTTACGGGCATCTTCTCTTTTCCGCAGCATGAGTTTGATCCCGCCTACATAGATATCGCGCAGAGCTAAGACGGCAAAAGTCTATTCGTCGCCGATCCAAATTTCGGAATTTATAAGCTGGATCTTAGCGACCGAAGGGATATTAAAATTTCGGCTCGACTTGAAGTGCGATTTGTAAATAAAATAGAGCTTTCAGTCGACGGGCGCACCCTCTTTGCGAAGGATTTTTTCAGTACCCTTACCGCCTATGACGTAAAAGATGATAAATTTACGCAGCTTGCTTATTTTATCGCCCCTTCCAAAGTCACTAAGTGGGAATACGATTACGCTTGCGCACCGCATAGATTATCCGAAATAAAGGAGCTCGGCGATCTGAAACTGCTCTCTGAGAATGAGCTTTTGCTGGCAAGCTGGGTGGGATTTTATATTTTAGATATATCGGATATGCATAGGTACCGCGCAAATGCCGCGCCAAGCTCTAATATCTTAAAGCAGATTCGCTATATCGCCCATCCGTATTTAGAAATTGATAAAATGGCGCTATCCAAAGACGGCAAGCGGGTATTTTCATCAAATTGGAGCGAATTTGGGCTATATGATTTAGGCGAAAATAACACGGCCCAATCAAGCGCGTATTACAGCGGCGCGCATTTAAATAATTTTAAAGTCATAGAGGATCTAAATTTAGCCTACTTAGGCAAAAAAATATCCGAAAAAGGGGAGTTTCCAAGCGTGGATCTGATCGATTTTAGCAACAAACTTGACCCCACCCCGATAAAAAGATATCTCTTTCCGCAGAGCCTAAAGGGCGTAAGCGTCGAATCCCGCGGCAAATATCTTTTCTTTTCCTATTTTACGAAAAACGGAGCGTTCATAAGCGGGCTTGATCGTGCCTCGTTAAGCTCCGCCGAAAAATCCGCGCAATCTGCGCAGATACAAAACGAAAATTTAGCCGAAAAAAGCCCTGAAGAAAAAGGCGCAATCTGGGAACTTCCTTACGCTAAAAACGGCTTTAGAACCGTCGATAACATAATAAAATCTCCGCAAGGATATCTGCTTCTTGCAAGCGCGAGCGACGAATACCGAGTCTCACTAGTTGAGTTAAGCGAGCGAGGAGCGGAACTCTGGCGCAAAAAATTAAATGTGGTATCCGCAGCCAATATGCCGGTAGCGGCGATGGATTCATACGCGCTTTTGGATAATCAAATTTTAGACGCCAAAACAAAAAATATAATCTACGAATTTCCGCTTAAATTTAAAGAAGTAGCGAGCTTCGGCGATAAATTTGCCGCGATAGACGAAAACAACGATCTGTGCTTTTACGAGAGAGAAAAACTGCTATGGAAGAAAAAGCTAAATATCGCAAAGAGCAAAAGACCGTTTGACGGCACCATGACAAGGATAGCCAAAATATCCGAAAGCGAGATCCTGCTCATCATCGAAAAAGATGGATTTTTAAAATTTAACGCTAAGGGCGAGGAGCTTTGGCATAAGAGCGTAAATTTCGCCCGCACGAAGGAAGACGGTGCCTCGGACGAGCTTGTAATCGATCAGAAAGCGCAGCTGTTAAAAGCAAAGGACGGATCGATATTTCTGCTGGCAAAATTCGGCGCAAATATCGCGAAATTTGACGCCTTAGGCAATGAAATTTGGAGAAAGCAGATTTGCGGAAGAGATCGTGGCGTCTGCGATCTGCCCGACACGCTAAACGCGACCTATAAATTAGCAAACTACAAAGAGGGGCTACTTCTAATCGGCGCAAACGACGCTTCGGAGGATCAGACGATATTTTTAGAGCTTGATTTGAACGGCAATATATTACGCGAAAACAAAGCGAAATTGCAAGATTTTTGGCTCAAAAGCGCCGTAAGCACGGATGATGGAGGCGTTTTAATAGGCGGAGGCGCTCACGGCGACGATACGGTCATAATAAAAATCCGCTCCGACCTGCCGCTGGATCAACAAAAGATCAAAAATTTAAACAGATAAACTATCCGCAGCTTATCCGCCTCAAAGACTGTAGCGGGTTTAAATTTAACCTCTTTGCAGCTTGTTTGCGGCGATTTAAAATTTCGTAACTTCGGATATGCAGCTCGCC
>NZ_CALIJA010000072.1 GCF_938017615.1 uncultured Campylobacter sp.
ATAAATTTCAAAAAAAATACGATAAACCGGATTTTTTTTGCGCGATTACAAAACCGGTTGCTGTTTATGTGGGCGCTATCGAAAGCTGGTTTGACTTCAGTCTATTAGATTATATCGCCGAAGAGCTAAAAGATGTGCATTTTTTAGTAATTGGAGCTATAAAATTTAAACCCGACAATTTTGATCAAATACGATCTAGAGAAAATATTACGTTTTACGGCAAGGTCGATAATGATTTGATTGCCTCTTTTTTGCAATTTTCAGATGTCGGTATAATCCCGTTTAGACTGGATATGGATTTGGTTCATTCTATAAGCCCTCTAAAACTATATGAGTATTCTGCGGCTGGACTTCATACGGTAGCAACTAAATGGCGAGAGTTGGAGCGGCTTAACAGTCCTGCTTTATTGGCAAGTTCAAAAGAGGACTTTGTAAGATATATAAAAAAATCTCTAGATTTAAGTAAAAGCGACAAGACTGAAATTTTAAATTTTGCCAAGGATAATGATTGGAGAGAAAAGATACGACATATCATTTAAAATTAGATATAATTTCATTTATAATATTTTTAAATTTAAACGATGAGGCGAAACGAAAGTAATAAATGCAGTATAAAAAGTTAGTAATTGATTTTCGTATGCATAAAGCATCCGGTATAGGTACATATATCAAATCGCTACTACCTTTTTTGGTAGAAAAATTTGAAGTTATTCTGCTTGGTAGTAGAGCCGAGATGCAGGACTATGCTTGGAGTAAAAGTGTTCAAATTTTAGAATGCGAATGCAAAATTTATTCTGTAAAAGAGCAGCTTGAACTGCCTTTAACAATTCCTGAATGTGATATTTTTTGGTCTCCACATTTTAATATCCCAATCCTGCCGATAAGAGCGAAATTTAGAGTGGTTACTATCCATGACGTATTCCATTTGGCTTTCTACGATACGCTAAATTTTATGCAGAAAATATATGCAAAAACGCTTTTTAATCAAGCACTAAACCGAAGCGATATAGTTCTTAGCGTTTCAAATTTTTCGCGGAGTGAGATATTAAAATACACTAAAACCGGTAAAAATATTTTCGTTGTACCAAACGCAATAGATGAGAGGCGCTTTAATCGCCATTGCGATTCAAATACCTTAGAAGCGGCGGCAAAGTATTATAGCCTTCCTAATGATTTCGTTCTATTTGTGGGAAATGTCAAACCGCATAAGAATTTAAAGAATTTATTATTTGCATTAGAAAAGACGAATCTCAATTTGGTTATAGTGGGCAAAAAGGACGGCTTCATAACGGGCGATAGCACTATTTCTGAGATTATTCAGACAAAAAATCTTGGCAATCGTATATTTTTTACGGGCTATGTTAAAGACGCGGATATCGCCGCTATTTATAATTTGGCGAAATTATTCGTATTTCCATCGCTATACGAGGGTTTTGGTATTCCGCCGCTTGAGGCACAAGCGTGTAGTTGTCCGGTCGTTTGCTCAAATGCTGCAAGTTTGCCTGAAGTTTGCGGTGATAGCGTTGTTTATTTTGATCCGAATGACATAGAAGATATGAGAAATAAAATTCAAACTGTTTTAAACGATAAAAATTTACAAAACGAGCTTCGCGCTAAAGGTTTTGAAAATGTAAAAAGATTTAGCTGGGAGCGCTCGGCTAAGCAGATTATCGAAATAATGGAGAATTTGCAATGAAAAAAGCCCTTATCCACGACTGGTTCAGCACCTATGCTGGTGCGGAGAAATGCGTCGAGAGTTTTACCAATATATGGGATGATTTTGAAATTTACAGCCTCATCGACTTTTTAAGCGGCACCGACCGGGATAAAATTTTAAAAGGCAAGCACGCTCACACGAGTTTTATCCAAAAACTTCCTTTTGCAAAGGACAAATATCGCAACTACCTGCCGCTATTTCCGCTTGCGATCGAGCAGTTTGATTTAAGCGGTTACGATGTCGTGCTATCCAGCTCGCATGCCGTCGCAAAGGGTGTGCTGACGCACTCTAACCAACTTCATATCGCCTATGTACACACGCCGATCCGCTACGCGTGGGATCTATATCATCAGTACTTGCGCGAAAGCGGGCTGGACCGCGGTCTAAAGGGTATGCTGGCGAAGTATTTTTTACATAAAATTCGCCTTTGGGACGCAAGTACCGCAAACCGCGTGGATCACTACGTCGCAAACAGCCGCTACATCGCGCGCCGTATCAAAAAAACCTACGGTAAGCCTAGCGACGTCATCTATCCGCCCGTGGACGTGGATAAATTTACTCTGCGCGAAGCCAAAGAGGAGTTTTACCTCACCGCCTCGCGTATGGTGCCGTATAAAAAGATCGATCTTATCGTAGAGGCATTTTCGCAGACGGATAAAAAGTTGCTTGTCATCGGCGACGGCCCCGATATGGCAAAAATCAAATCAAAAACGGGCAAAAATGTCGAGCTTTTGGGCTTTGCGAACGATGAAACAATGGCGGATCTCATGGGGCGGGCTAAGGCATTCGTTTTTGCCGCTGAGGAGGACTTCGGCATTACGCCGGTGGAGGCGCAGGCATGCGGTACGCCGGTGATCTGCTTTGGGCGCGGCGGCGCTCGCGAGACGGTGATTGATGGCGAGAGCGGGCTGTATTTTATGGAGCAAAACGCAAAGGAGCTGCTCGCCGCCGTAGCTAAATTTGAGCAAAATTATGATAAATTTGAGCCTACAAAAATCAGAGAAAATTCTTTAAAATTTTCGCGCGCGCGCTTTGAGGCCGAGATCAAAAGCTACGTCGAGAAAAAATATGAGGAATTTAAGGACGGCCAAAATGACTAATATAATCCTAAGCGGCGGCAGCGGCACGAGGCTGTGGCCCATCAGCCGCACGCTTATGCCAAAGCAGTTCGTGCGCCTCTTTGACGATCGCTCGCTTTTTATGATGAGTTATGAGCGAAACTCCCCACTATGCGAGCGTACGCTCGTCGTCTCAAATGAGCAGCAGTATTTTTTGGCGCTCGATCAGCTTGAGGCTCTAGGTGCGCGCGGCGTGAAATTTCTTCTCGAGCCCGTCGGCAGAAACACGGCTCCTGCGATCGCACTTGCGTGCTTGAGCCTAAAAGCCGAGGAGATCGTTTTTGTAACGCCGAGCGATCATCTAATTAAAGATGAGGCAGCGTATAAAAACAGCGTCTTGCGCGCGCATGAGCTTGCGAAGCAGGAGTTTTTGGTGACGTTTGGTATCAAGCCTGCGTATGCAAATACGGGCTACGGCTATATCGAAGCAAGCGGCGAGGACGTTTTAAAATTTCACGAAAAGCCGGATCTTACGGCAGCGCAAAGCTACATAGCGGCGGGGAATTTTTACTGGAACAGCGGCATGTTTATGTTTAAAGCGGGCGTATTTTTAGGCGAGCTAAAAGCGCGTAGCCCTGAAATTTACGAAGCCTGCGTTCGTGCCTATGAAAATTCTAACGCGGAAAATCCGATTAGAATTAAACTAGGCGATATGCAAGAGATCCCCGCAGATAGCATCGATTACGCAGTTATGGAGCGCACGAGCCTTGCTAAGGTCGTACCTGCAGACATCGGCTGGAGCGATCTGGGAAGCTTTGATAGCTTAGACGCCGAGCTGCCTAAAGACGCGAACGGCAACACTGCAAGCGAGCAAAATATCACTCTAAATTCTAAAAACAATCTCATCATCGGCTCGGGCCGCACTATAGCCGCCATAGACGTCGAGGATCTCGCTATCGTCGATACCAAGGACGCCCTGCTCGTATGTAAAAAAGGCTCTACTCAAAAGGTAAAGCAGGTGGTGGAGCGGCTGAGGGATAGCGATCTGGCGCGCGTGCACGTAACGACGCACCGCCCGTGGGGCAGCTACACTGTGCTCGAAGATGAGCGCGGCTACAAGATCAAGCGCATCGTCGTTAAGCCCGGCAAGCGACTATCGCTGCAGAAGCACTACCATCGCAACGAGCACTGGATCGTCGTTAGCGGCACTGCGACCGTGACTGTGGGTGAGCGAAATTTCTTGCTGCGCGAGAATGAATCGACGTTCATCAGGATGGGTGAGGTCCATCGCCTCGCAAATGAGGGCAAAATCCCTGTCGTACTAATCGAAGCTCAAGTCGGCAGCTACACCGGCGAGGACGATATCGTGCGCCTGCAAGACGATTTTAATAGGGGTTAGGATGAAAAAGCAACTCTGCATTTTGATAATCTTGGCGGTCGATATTTTCGGCATCTGGCTTTGCTTCGGGCTTGCCGTGGTGCTTAAAAATCTGCTCTACGGCGATAGCGTGCTGCTGGATATCGGCAGGTATCAGGGCTTCGCGCCGTCCTACGTCATAATGATATTTTTGTTTTTTTATCAAGGGATCTATTCGAGGCGATATGATTTTTGGCACGAGAGTAGAATTTTAGTGAGAAGCTGCTTTTTTGGGCTTTTGCTCAGCCTTGCGTTGCTTGCTTTAATCAAAGTCAATTACGAATTTTCGCGCGCCAGCTTTATTTTGAGCTTTGCCTTTATGGCGGTGGTTTTGCCGCTTTTTAAGCTCGTAACGAAAAGGAAGCTTTTTAAATTTGGATTATGGCGAAAGAGGGCGAAAATTTTAGGCGAGGGCGAAGAGTTTGAGAGCGCCGTCTTAGAAAGCGCGTATTTAGGATATGTTAGAGCTCTTGGCGGCGATTACGACGTGTTGTTTATCGGCGGAAGCAGGCTTGGGGCGAAAGCCTTGAACGAGCTTATCGAGCATAATATCAGAAAGAACAAAGAAATTTTATTCACACCCGTGTTACGCTCATATGATTTCACGCAGACAGATATTTACAGCGTTTTTGCTTCGCGCACCAGCCTCTTTGCGATACGAAATTCTTTGAAAAGCCCTTTAAATTTAGCTCTTAAACGCGGGCTTGATTTAGCGCTAATTTTCTTAGCGCTTCCTTTGTTGGTGCCGATTTTTGGTATAATCGCGCTGATGATGAAGCTAAAAGAACCGGACGGGCGCATATTTTTTTCGCATCAAAGGATGGGATTTGGCGGTAAGCCGTTTGGATGCCTGAAATTTCGCTCGATGAAAGAAAACGGCGATGAAATTTTAGCTCAGTATCTAAAGCAAAATCCACAAGAGGTGGAGTATTTTGAAAAATATCACAAATATGAGCATGATCCACGTATCACGAAGCTGGGCGATTTTTTGCGAAAAAGTTCGCTAGATGAGCTTCCGCAGCTGATCAACGTCCTAAAGGGCGAAATGAGCATCGTTGGTCCTCGCCCATGCGCGCAATATGAGCGCAAGGATATGGGCGAATACGCCGATCTCATCCTAGCCGTCAAGCCCGGCATTACGGGGCTTTGGCAGGTGAGCGGGCGCAGCGATGTGGATTTTGCGACCAGGGCCGGTATGGATACGTGGTATATGAAAAACTGGTCGATCTGGAACGACATCGTCATTATTTTAAAAACCTTCAAAGTCGTTTTAGCGCGCCAAGGGGCAAGTTGATAGTTTATAGAGTTTAAGACGGGGCTGCCTCTTTTGAGATAAATTTTAAATTTAATACAGCGCTTTAACCAAGATATTAGAATCGCTTGAGGCTAAATTGACATTATTTAAAATCATATATATAAAAATACAATCGTGCGGCAATATCTAGGAATTTGCAGCGCAAAATTTGAAATTTTGAAATTTCATCGCATGCTTGCGTAAAATAAGACTACGCAAAAATGGTATGCTTTAATGCGGACGACCAAGATTGTGTAGTATCGCGGGAAAATTATTAGCACAAATCGTATTGCTTAAGCACACAAAAAAGGCGCTACCTGATAAAATTTACTGCCGCTTTCCGCTTCTGCGCGAATACTACGACGTAAAATTTTTACAAGACAGATAAATTTTACTCTTACTTTCTCACCGACGTATTTTAAAATTTTAAATTGCCTATCTCGCAAAAGCGGCAGCTGTTTTAAAATTTAGGGAATTTGCAGATAAAATTTTGATCTGTTTGAGGGATAGGGGGATAGTGTCCGGTAAAATAGACAATGGAAATGAACTATTCGGAAATCACATTATTTCAAATACCGCTTACGGATACACAGATAAAAAGCGACCAACGGCTATGAGGCTCTAAAGGCCTATGATCTAAATGGCGACAACGCAATAGACGAAAAGGACGAGATATTTAATAAGCTTAAAATTTGGAAAGGTACGAATTCTAACGGCATTACCGATGAAGGAGAATTAAGCTCGCTTGCGGATAATAATATCAAAAGTATCGATCTAAACTATAAAGAGATAACGATAGACGAGAATTCTAACACCGTAAAACAAAGCTCTAAGATTGCTCTTATCGATGCTGATCTACTAATGGACGGGAGTAAGTGAAGCAGCTAAAGACTCACGAGGAATTTATAGCTACTTAAGTAAGGTGGATATAGAATTCGTAAAAGCAATCAAATTAAATGTAAGAAGAGGACTGAGATTTTATAAATTCATTGTTGGCAGATTGCTTCGCTTGCAAAGTTTACCGCAATGACGAGAAAAGCAAAGAAAACGGAAGGATAAAATTTGGAAAATTTGAAAACTGGAATAAAAATGTTAAAAAACGTGATTTAAACTCAAACGAAAATGCAAATTTAAGCGATTTCAATCAAAGAGACTACGATAAAGAACCGATAGTAATTAAAAATCCTTATGAATTCTTTCTTTCAAATTTATTCTTTTTTTCTCATTGCGGGACGGTGCTTGTTTTATTGGTTTTTGTTGATTATATGG
>NZ_CALIJA010000073.1 GCF_938017615.1 uncultured Campylobacter sp.
TTACGAGCTTTTAAAATTTTAAAATTTAAAAGCGGCGAAATTTCTCCCTTTGATTTCGGTAAAATTCTATCCGGCGGCTCGGTTTTGGCGTTTTTGAAATTTTAAAATTTTGATCGCTTTTATCCGCGAGCCGAGGTTGGAGCGCGAGCCGGAAATATCCGTCAAATCATGAAATCATAAATCGGGCGATAAATTTCACTATTCATTAATTTAATCTTTACAAAGTTGCGTAATTCTATTTTAAATTTCCCCCTTTTTTATCGCAAACAGCGAGATTGTTTGATATAATTCATTTTATAAATATTTGTAAATCTTTATGAAAGGAGATTTCGAATGAAACTCATCAAACTAAGTTTAGCTGCGGCGTTTTGCGCATGTGCAGTGTCCTCGCTAAGCGCGGCGGATAGCGTAGCCGAAGCGATCACTAATGGTAAGCTTGGCGGAACGGTAAAGACAACTTACGCCAGTAAAACCGTAGATAATAGAGGCGAAGCTGCTACGGGCGATAACGACTACGAGGCATTCGGCGTGGGTCTTGAGCTCGGATACGTTACCGATCCTCTTTACGGCTTTAGAATAGGGCTTACCGGACAGGGCTGGTTGATGCCGTATCACGTAGGCTCAAGCAATAAGATCGCCTACGATAAGGAGTGGTATACTAAAGGTGCGGTATTATCGGAATTATACCTAGGATACGGCATAGGAAATACCGATATAAAGGCGGGTAGACAATATGTCGTTACTCCGCTCGTTGCTGGCAACTATACGAGGGCGTTTAAAGAAGCTTTCGAGGGCGTGGCGATATCTAATAAAGATATCCCCGATACTACCTTGTGGGGCGGATGGTTTTATAAATTCCAAGGCAGGAGCAAAACCGCCATGGGCGCTCCGGCTGGCGAAGGAAAGGCTCCTTTGTTTAAAGATAGGGTGATTCTGGGTAATATGACCGGTCCAGTCGCCGTAAAATTTGAAAATATCTTCTCCGCATACGTTCAAAATAAATCCTTGCCTTATACTACTTTAACCGGCGCTTACGCAGCGGTAACGGACGTAAAACCCGCTAACGCGTTAAAGGACGGCGACGTTAGCTTATATCTTGCCGAGGCAAATGTAAAAGTGCCCGTAGGCGAGATTTTAAAGCTGGGATTTGATCTTAATTACAAAGGCTCGCGCGTGGACGGAGGGCTGGAGCCAAGAAGGCTTGACGGCGATATGTTCGGCGCAAGAGTATCGGTTAGCGAGTTTTTCGGATTCGGCCTATCGTATGCCTATACGACCGTTAGCGATGATGATGCCGTTATTTTGGGTGTCGGCAACGGCCCTGGATCATACACCGCTCTGCCTATCAGAGGTCCGTTCATCTTCACAGGATATGCGGGTATGGATACGCACAAGATCGTGCTTGATTACAACTTCGGTGCCATCGGCTTGGACGGCTTCAAAACCGCGCTACACTACGTAAAAGGCGATCAAGACAGAGTAGGCGGCACGAATAATATCAATGCTAGCGGGGCTGCGGGCCAAAAGGTCGGCACCAGCATGGACGTAGAGGGCTGGGCGGTAACGGCAAACTACGCTCCTAAGGCCGTTAAGGGGCTAAGCTTGGGCGTAACCTACACTGCGCTTGAGAGAAGCGACCACTACGCTAGCGGCGTAAATAGGAAGTTTGACGAGAACGAGATATGGTTGCAAGCTGCGTATAAATTTGATCTAAGCGGCAACTAAAGCTTTAAAGAGTGGAGTATTTTCCGCTCTTTCTCATCCGTATCATCAAGCAAGCTCGCGCTTGCTAAATTGCTTCATCCAAATTTACACAGACTTTTCAAATTTAATGAAATAAGGACGAAATTTAGACGATAAATTTAAATGATAGATTCGGCAAAATTTCAGGGAGACGGAATTTTAAATTTGCCGATCCGATCCGCTAAATTTTAAAATTATAAAGCCTTACTATTAAATTTAACGCAGCTATGTAATCTAGTAAAATTTCAGCAACATTTCGTAGAATAAGCGCACTGTATATCTGACATCGGCAAACTGATGTTGTCTTTAGGTCCTTAATATAGCAGGCGTTGACTACGCCCTAGTATACGGCGCTAAGATATCAAAAAAAGCGATGATTTTTGCACGGCTTCTTTCGATGAAATTTTAAATTTGGATAAATTTTAAAGCTTGCCCGTAAAGCGTAAAAGAGATGAAAAAGGATAAAATTTTAGCTATCGGATCAAGCGGAATAAAAGCGAGATAAAATTTGACCCGTTAAATTTAACTCGCCGCGGATTAAATCGAAGCCCAAATTTGAGCTTTAAATTTAACCCGCGGCGGAGCATGAATTGAAGCGCGAATCGAAACGCTTACAATCTCAAAGCGTTATTTCTTCGCGTTAGAAGCGTCCATAAAGGCCTGCTCTTCGGCACTCGGTTTATACTCGTCACCGAAAAATCCCTTCTTAGCCTTGATCTTTTCCTCCATCATCTTCTTTTCGTAAATTTTATACGTCGGTCGCCAGTACTCTAGGTAGTTGCGAAGCCCAATGCCGTGCCCTGCGCTTACGTGGCAGCTCGCGCATTTGAGCTCGCGCTCGGTGCCTAGGAGCTTTTTGTAGTGCGCGTGCATGCGCTGCGCCTGCTCGGAGGTGATTTTGCTGTCGATCACGGTGGCGTGGCAGCTCGTGCAGCCGTTGTCAAACACATAGTGCTCGCGGTTTTCGCGCCTTTTATTCCAGTCGTATTTCTCAGGCTCGTCAAAGAAGTGCGAGTAGCCCTCCAACACGCCGTTTTTCGCCTTTTGATAGACGTATTTTACAATATTGTCGTGCGGCAGGTGACAATCGACGCATTTGGCTTTGACGCCCGTTTTGCCCTTGCCCGAGTGGACGTCGTCTTGATAGGCGATCACCATCGGATCCATCTCGTGGCATACGTCGCAGAATTTATCGGTGCTAGTTTTTTCAAGCGCGTAATGCACCGGCACGACGACGAAAAACCCTATAATGCCGCTTATTAAGATGATAAGCGCTAGTAATTTTTTAGAAATTCTCATGGTGTCACCCCCATCCATTGCGGCACTTCGTGCTCGTGGCATTCGGTACACATATTCGTAGATGCCTTGTGCTCGTTGTGGCACTCGTCGCAGTATAGCGTAGGACCGTCGTGGACGGAGTTGTGCGGATTAGCCTTAAGTGTATCCATAAATTTAAGCCTCAAAGCGAGCTGTTTTTTGTCGCCGTGGCAGCTGATACAGCCTTTGTCGCCGATGCTTTTAAATTTAGACGGATCGCTTCCTTGATTTACGTGGCAATCGACGCAGTCAAACGCCAAATGCTCGTGGTACGGCTTTAGTTTGTACTTTGCTCTAAGCTCATCTGAAACGACTATTGTCGTGGCGTTGGCGTCGTTAGCGGACGGCGCGCCGAACAAAGTCGCGATGATACAGCACAAAAACAATGCCGTAAAACTGAAATTCTTCATTTGCAACCTTTTATAAAACTGCCTTGCGGGCCCGCGAAAGCTAGCCTGTAAGGCTTAAGAGAGCCTACGCTCCGACTAAATTAGGCGATCTGCTCGCCAGCGATCATTCCGAAAACTATGCAGTCTGTGATCGCTACGGTACCTAAGCGGCTAGCGCCGTGAGTACCGCCGGTGATCTCGCCCGCAGCCCAAAGGCCTGGGATCGGTTTATTGGTTTTAGATGATAAGACCTCGGCTTTGGTGTTGATCTTTAGGCCGCCCATCGTGTGGTGAGGCTTCGGCGAGAGGCGGATGACGTAGAAAGGTCCCGCTTCGTTGATCTCGCTAAGCGCGCTTTCTTGCTTGCCAAACTCGTCTTTTTTGGCTTTAACGCCTTCGTTGTATTTTTTGACGCTCTCTTTTAAGGCATCCGCAGGCACGCCGTATTTGCTAGCGATCTCATCTAGGCTCGCGCATTCGCCCACTACCTTACCGCCTGCCATGCCTTTAGAAATAACCTCTTCGCTTAGGTCTTTAAACGCCATTTTGGTATCGGCGAAGGTTATCGGATAGGCTTTTGGATCCTCGCGTAAAATTTTAAACTCCGCATCTGCGCGAGTCTTGCGATCTGCAAGCTCGTTCATAAAGCGTTTTCCTGTGCGAACGTCCACGGCGATGCCGTATTTAAAGGTGCCTTGCTGAGTTAGGATCGGAGCGGTACCGAAGCCCTTCTCATCGGGGCTCGCCCACGGACCGAACTGGATCCAGTCTACTTGCACCGGATACGCGCCGATCTCAAAGGCTTTTAGCAGCACGCCCGCGGTAGCTCCCGCGTGATTTGTGCTATCAACGTCATCAGGAATGCGCGGATCTTGAAGCTTGCGGAAAATTTTATCGCGGCAAAATCCGCCCGCTGCGAGCACTACGCCTTTTTTGGCTTTGAGCGTCTTTTTAGTGCCGCTCGTGTTTTCAAGATCGTCGCTGTAGAGATTTGGATCAAATTTATACTCCTCGCGGATCACGACGCCCGCTACGCGATCTCCGTCCATTACGAAATCGTCAAATTTTGCGCGGCGGCGAAGCTCGCAGCCCTTATCTTTTAGCGCTTCAAATTTTTCAAGCATCGGCTGGATGTAGCCAGAGCCGCTATCATTCGTAGTTAGCATCGAGCGCGCGACGCTGTGTCCGCCGAAGTGCGCGCAGTGATCCATCTTAAATTGCACGCCGTTATCTACGAGGAATTTAAACGCGTCTAAACCGCGATCGGCTAGGGTGCTTAAAAGCTCGGGGTGGTTGATGCCAAGTCCTGCTTTTAGGCAGTCGTTCATAAATAGCTCTTTGCTGTCTTTGATGCCCGTTTTTTCCTGCACGGGGTTCATCGGTACGCTCATACCGCCGCCGTTGATGACAGAGTTTCCGCCGATACGGCCCATCTTTTCGAGAATCAAGACTTTGTTGCCTTTCTCGGCTGCTTTTAAGCCCGCCGCAAGCCCCGCAAAGCCGCTACCGATGATGATTACATCCCACTCCTCGTCAAATTTGACGTCCTTTGCGTCCACAGCACTTGCTTGCGCATTCACCGCGCTAAGTGCGAGTGCACCGGCTCCTACCATACCCATTTTCAGTATGTCGCGTCTCTGCATATTTGCCCCTTTACTTAGAGATTTTTTAATCTTAAAGATTAATGTCGTAATTTTATATTAAATCTTTATGTAAGTCAAATGTTATTTGGTATATAATTTAATAGCTAAAGGCTATAAAATTTCAACCGAAGGGGCAAAAAATGAGCCTGCGACATATGGAATTCGCGGTAAAAATTTCGGAGCTTAAAAGCTTTACAAAGGCGGCGAGCGAGCTTGGAATCGCGCAGCCGTCGCTTTCAAAGAGCATTATGCTTTTAGAAAAGGAGCTAGGGATCGAAATTTTTGATAGAAAAAACGGGCTTGAGCTTACCTATGCGGGCGAAATTTACATCGCCAGAGCGAAAAATATGCTTAGGCTCAATAAGGAGCTAAATAACGAAATACGCGGGCTTTCGTCTATCAAGACGGGCAAGCTCGTAATCGGCGCGACCTCGACCAGCTTTAAATTTATCGAAAAGATCATCGCGATGTTTTATAGCAGATTTTCCAAAGCCGACATCAGGGTCGTGCACGCTCACTCCGAGCCCGCACTCATCGAGATGCTAAAAAGCGGCGAGCTTGACATCGTCTATGCCGCGCATTTCGGCGAGCTTTCTGCGGAGGGGCTTGAGTGCGAGTTTATAAAAAAGCGCAGGCTGCTTCTAAGCGTCTGCTCCTCCCATCCCGCCGTTTCGCGAGCGAGTATAAATTCTACCGATAGATACCCCAAGATCGCGCTTAGCGAGTTTAAATCCGATAAATTTGCAATCAGCAGTAAAATTTTAAAAAGCGAATCGAACTTTAAAAAGATCTTTGAAAACGCCGGCTTTACGCCTCAAATTTTCTGTGACACCTCCTATCTGTACGTGGCTAACGCGATGGTCGCGGCGGGGCTTTGCGTGAGCTTTAGCTTCGCGCGGTACATTTTTGAGACGCAGAAGGACTACATCACGCTCTTTGACGTCGCGGATGAGCCGCTTTTGGACGTGTCGTTTTCGGTCGTGTATAAAAAACCCTCCAAGCTCGCAAAGGAATTTATAAAGATGATAAAAGCGGGCAAAAGCGGCGAGTAGGGCGCGGGTTTAAATTTAATAACGCGCCGCGAGGCGCTGCGACCAAAAGGCTTTTAAAATTTCATCTTGCAATCTTGCTCTTTAAATTTAAGCTCACAACCTGCTTGGTCGAAATTTCATCTCAAATTTTATCTTGCGCTCTAATCGGTTAAATTTTATCTTGCACATGCAGACTAAATTTTATCTCGCAGCAGGTTGGATTAAAATTTTCATTTGCCGCGGCTGCGTAAATTTACGGTACGCTCTTTTTATAAAATTTTATCTGCAAGCGGGACAAAGAGCGCCTATCCGGTGCTTTCGGCTCTTTGACTTTCGCTTGATTAGCTTTTCTTGCTCGCCGCTAAAACTTGCGCCAAGATCGCCGCTAGCGCGATATTTAGGCTGACGCAAAGCCCAAACAGTGCCACGGCCTTGGTGGAGCTGAAAGCGAGCGTAAAAAAAGAGATTATGCTGGTTAAAGACGCAAGCGTGATGCCGAAAATTTTATCGCTAAGCGCCATCTTATCGTTGTTTGCAAAGATCATATAGTCAATCCCCACGGCGCCAGAGAGGATCAGCGCAAAGATCGCAAAAATATTTACGCTCACGCCGAATGCGCTAAGCAGGGCGAGCACGGCTAAATTTGTCGCAAAAACGCAGATGACGATCAGCCACGCCGTCCGCGCGCCGAAAAACGCCCACAGCAGCGCGAGCGCAAGGGCGTATGCGGCGCATTTCAGATACAAGGCGTTGATTTTGATCTGCGAAAACGCCTCGCTTATGGCGCTTCGCATATTTAGATGCAGCGTGCCCATCTGCGCGGCAAGCTCGCTAATGGCCGTTTTATCGCGCACGCCGCGCAAAAAAGCTATATGCGGATCGATGCTCGGCATCGCGGCAAAAAGAACGGAGCTTCTAGCTTGCTCGTAGCTTAAAATGGGTGCATCCGCGATCTTGGCAAAGTTTGCATCCACGAGCTCGCGGCTGAGTCCAAGACGCAAAAATGCGCTTCTATCGTAGTTTGCAAAGGCTTGCTTGATAAAGCTCTGCGTAGCTGGATCCAAAATCGGCGCGCCCGTATATGAGTCTGCAAACCCGCGCGCCACGGCCTCTTTGGCTATCGCGCCTGCATCATTACCCACAATCAGATCGAAGCTGGAGCCTCCGATGCTTGCGAGCTTGGCGCTCATCGCGATAAGGTTTTTATCCAAGCTCGCGTATTCGCTGACGTCGTCCTTAAGCTCCATTTTAAAATACAAAAACGCAAGCAGCGCCGCGCAAATGATGACGAGCGCTTTAAAGCTTAAGCTTATCTTACAAAGCGCCTTTGCGTAGAGCTCAAGAGCTTTTGCAAAGAGCGGAGCGGGGCGAAATTCCGCCCCGGCAAGTAGTAGTGGCAGGGCGAAGTAGCTAAAGCAAAACGCCCCCGCAAGTGCGGCTATGGCAAAGATCGCGATCTCTTTGAGCAGAAAAAACGGGCTGAATAAAAATACGAAGTAGCCTCCGGCCGTGATGAAAAACCCTAGAAGCAGGATGTTTCGCATGCTTTTTATCGAGCGAGCTTCGATGCGGCGCGAGATGTTTGCGCCGAGCCAGTGCACCGCGTAATCCAGCATCAGCCCGATTAGGCTCGTCGAAACCACGGCGCTTAGGATGTGGATCGAGCCGCGGATCGCCATCGTAGCCGCTACGCCGCAGGCAAGCCCGAAAAGTGCGGGCAGCAGCAGGCAGAAGATCCGTGCGCGCGAAAATGCCGCCAGCAGCAGCGCCGCGCACAGGTTAAGCGATACGGCGCCCGCGACGGAGCTTTCGCGTACGCCCGCGCTTTTGCCCAATGCGCTAAAAAGGGCGGTGCCGGAGATTAAAATTTCGCTTTTTTGCGCCTCGCGCACAAGCGCGCTAAGCGCGTCGTCGTTTGCTTTTGGAGCGAGCCTTGCCGTAGCGAGGTAGTGCGGCGTGCCGTCAATGATCGCGATGAAGCGGTTTTGCGCAGGATCGAGCTTAATAGCGCCGCGAGTGCCGAGGCGCGAGTGAAGGCTGAGCGAGAAAAAGTCCTGAGAGAGGCTAAGCGGACGAAATTTTGAATAAAGCTCACGCGCGCTACGCTCAAAAAAGGCCTGAGGATCGCTTTTTAAAAGCTCCACGCTAGCATCATCGAGCATCGCGGGCGCAAAGCGCGCAAGCTCGCTCTGATACACGCTCGCGTCCTTTACTTCATAGATTATGCTCTCAAAAAGCCCGCTTTTTTGCATATCTGCAATGAACGCGTCAAAGCTCGCCCTCTCCGCGCTTGCGACGATGATTTGCCTCGCAATCTCGCGGTTGAAATCCTCGACGCTCTGTTTCTGCTCGCCCGAAATTTCAATACCGCTTAGCTCGTAAAAATCGGAATTTATGCGGTTTAAATTTAACGCTATATAGGCGCAAAGCGCGATGAATGCCGCGCCGAATGCCGTTAGGATCGCGCTCTTACTCATCTAAGCTCACGACGCCAGAAAATACGTTTTCGCTCACGTCGCCGTTAGCGCTGCTAATCCGCAGCACCCTGACGTAGGCGCCGCCCTCGATCACGATATTTTTAAAGATATTTTGCAGCATCCCTTTGGGGCTTAGCTCGGCGCGCCACGCATCTTTGCTGCCGCTTAGCGCGATCGAGAAATTTTTGCTAAGCCGCGCTACGTCCAGGCGCGAGATCGCCAAAAAGGTGTCCTTATCAAAAAGCGAATCGGCGCTTTTGACCCACGCCTCGCCGCTGCGCTCAAAAACGCCGTCCGCGCCGATTTTTAGCTCGCTTCGCACGGGCTCTAGCGTCGTCCAAAACAGCTCGCCACCCTTGATCCTAAACTCGCCGCTGCTTCGCACGGGCTCGGCAAAGCCCTCGATGCTGAGCGTTTCGCTAAATTTGCCGCCGATATTGTCGGTCTTAAGCGCCAGATCGCTTACTTCAAGCGCGCCCGCAAGCCCCAAAATCGCCAAAAATAAAGCTAAAATTTTCATCGTAGTCCTTTAAATTTTATGCTCGCTAAATTTCACTGCTCGTTATCGCTAGGCAAAATTTCATTTGCCGCGGCATTTTGAGAGCGCTCTTGCTTGGACGCGGATTTATCTGCTGCTGAAATTTTATCTACCATTGAAATTTTACTCGCGGGATTTTTCTTTGCTAAAATTTTATCCGCGCACGCCCTTAGCTGCGGCGGTATCTCATACAGCGTCCTTTTGGAATCAAGCTCCACCGCGGCTTGCGACGTAGTAGCTTTGGCTAATAGCGCGCCGGATAGGCTTTTGATGCGGTAGGAGAATTTTATTATTGTGTCGCACTCGAGCAGCTCGATGCTTACCGCAACCTCGTCGTCAAAAAGTATCGGAGCGATAAATTTAAACTCCATTTTGATAATGGGATATATAAATCCATCATCTCTCATCTGCATATATGTGTAGCCCGCGTCGCGCCAAAACTCGCATCTAGCGTCCTCGCAGAGCTTTACGTAGTTGCCGTGCCACATCACGCCCATCGGATCGGCGTCGTAAAATCTAGCGCGAAATTTATACTCTCTCATTCCTCTCTCCGCTATGAAATTTTTCGTCCTGCGAGGCGGATTTTGCGGCGGCTAAATTTGAATTATCTAAATTTAGCGCAGTATCCGAGTCCGCCGTACTTTTCAAATTCGGCGCGGCATTCGAACTTGCCGTGTCGTTTAAATCCGCTGCGCCATTTAAATTTGACGCAGCGTTTGAACCCGTCTCGCCGAAATTTTGCGCGCCGTCGCGCTCCGCATCGCTTGCGTCTTTCCCTTGCGCCCAAAAATCAAAGAAATTATACCACTGAGAAGGAAATTCTTTGGCATAAAGCTCCAGCTGCCGCACGTAGCTTTTAAGCGGCGCCGCGACCGATCGCGCCTTGTCGCGGCTCTTTAGCGGCGCAGGCAGCGGTTGTAGCCGCAGCTCGTGGCCGCTGCGCCCCTCGTAGCACCATAGGCTAAATAGCGGCGCGTCCAAAATTTTGGCGAGCAGATACCCGCCGATCGGGAAGTTCGCGCTGCGTCCTAAAAAATCCTCGCTTTGAAATTTATCCGAGCCCACCGGCATGCGATCGCCCATTATCGCGATGTGCTCGCCGTTTTGCAGCAGTTCTTTGATTTGCAGCATCTCGCCGATGCCTAGCTCGCCGACGTAAAGAATTTTCACGCCGCCGCCCATCTTTTCGATAAATTTCATAAAATTTTCGCTGTGTTTGCGAAAGATCAGCACGTTAATTTTTATCCCCGCCGTGCTTGCCGAAAGGGCGCGCGCGATCTCGGTGTTGCCAAAGTGCGAAGTGATTAAAATTTTGCCCGTTCCGTCGCTTAAAAGTTCCCTCATACCGTCTTGCACGCGAATTTGATCTAGCGCGATCTTGCCGTTCCAAACTGCGATTTTTTCGCATAGAGTGAGGGAAAATTTATAAAAATTCGCATAAATTTCGCGGGTCTTGGGCTCGCGATCAAGCGCGCGACGCAAAAATTCCTTGATCGCGCGTCGCTCGTTTTTAAGCAGCGCAAAATAGATCGCCGAGATAAAAAGCGCGGTAGCTCGCATACAAAAATCGGGCGTGTGAAGCGTGACGAAGCGGGCTAAATTTAAAAGCGCCGCGCCCGCCTTTTCGTTGTTTTCGCTCCAATGTTTAGCCATCGCGCCCGTCCTTTTTGCGGCGGCATGTTGCGACGAGGCTTTTACGAGCGAACTTTGCGCTGAATTTTCCGCCTGCGGGCTTTGCGCTGCGACTTTATCGCCGCATTTTTCGGTACCAGCTTTTTTGTTTGCGTCGCCGTCCATCTCTTTTTTCGCACCTTTGCAACTATCGCGCCGCGCGTCGCTGCAAAGGTTTTGCCCCGCTATCCCTTGCAAAATTTCGTCTGCACTCTGCTGCGAAGCATCCTGCAAGTCGCGCTTTTTAAATTTATCGCAGGCGCGCTTTAGCGCCCTTTTTGCAAGCCAAAGCGGAAGTCCGCAAAATAGCCTAGCGTGCATCAGCGAAATTCCGAAATTATCCCGAAACGACGCGAAGTGGCTCACTCCGCCCGCTTCGTAGCGCACCGCCAGATCGAGCCATTTTATCTCTAACCCAGCCCGCGCAGCCAGAATTAAAATTTCGGCATCAAAGCCCATCCTGCGGCTTTTGGTGTGGGGCAGAAGCGGCACGATCCCCTCTAGCGGGTAGATTCTGAAGCCGCACATCGCGTCTTTTATGCGGTGCGAGAGGGTATTTATCACGCACCAAAAATTCATTATCTTGCGTCCGTGCAGGCGGGATTTGGGCGCACTTTCGTCATACGCGGGCGCAGCGCAGATCAGCGCGGCGGGCTGTCGCGCCGCAAGCGCCAAAAACTCCTCGCATCTGCCTACGTCGTGCTGAAAATCGGCGTCTATCTGAAAGGCGTGCGTAAATCCAAGCTCCTTCGCCCACACCAGCCCGTCGCACACGGCAGCGCCTTTGCCGCCGTTTTGCGCGCGGGCGTAAATTTGAGCCGCAAGCCCCTTTAGCGCGCTTTTGCTCGCCTCGTCGCTGCCGTCGTCCACGATCAGCACGGGCGCGATGGGCGCCAGTGCATGCACGAGCTCGGCGATGCGCGCGGGGTGGTTGAAGTAGGGCAGTAAAAACGCGGGCTTAAAGGCAAATTCTTCCACTGGCGCAGACCTTGTCGTTTGAAATTTCAAAGCGGAGTTTGCCGCTTGCTTCGGTGATTTTGATTAAAATTTCATCGCCCGGGCGGATGAAATTTTTAAATTTTAAATTTTCTATCTTTTGCGTGCCGTCCAGCTCGTAGCCGAGGGCCTTTGCGCAGATCAATACGAAGCGAAGCTGCATAAACGCGGGCACTAGCGGAAATCGCGCAAAGTGTCCGTCGAAATAAAAATCGCTAGCGCGCACCTTCGCGCGAAACTCATTCTCCGCGCTTTGCTCGAAAACGGGCACCTCGTAGCGCTGCAGAGCGCTTAAAAAGTCCTTTTTGCTTAGCTTGCCCTGCTCATTAAAAGGCAGCTTGCTTGCGATTTTGAAGTAGCGCAAAATCGCGCCGAATTCGGGCTTCAAAAAGGCCTTCAGTTCGTCCGTAACGCCCTTTTTACCGCCTGCGCGAAACGCCTGCTCGCCGCGCTCGCTGAGCTTGATAAGAGCTACGGCGCGGTCGCGCTGTGGGTGCAGATCGATCCTACACTCGCCGATAAATTCGTGCGAGCGGAGTTTGGCTTCGAGCAGATCGAGGCTCACGCGGTTTTCGTTGATTTTGACGGTGCGATCGCCGCGCCCCAAAAGGGTGATCTCGTCTGCGCGCACATAGCCGAAATCGCGGCTTTCGAAGCGCTCGCACCAAGGCGAGCTGATCGTAAACTCGCCCGTTTGCGAAAATTTGTCGGCGGGCTGCTTTGCCCCAAATTTATCGCAAAGCCCCTCTGCCTGCGTAAATTTATCATCGTGTTTCGTCGCAGAGCTCGGTGTGGGGCTGTTTTCTGTATCGGTCGCTGTTTTATCGCTAACGTCTGCATTAAATTTAGACGCCTGCTCGCCCGAACGGCTTGTGTCTTGCCCGTCCGCATTTTGCTCGCCCGCACAGCGCGTTTTAGGCTCTGCCGCAGAATTTTCGCCGCAAGAGCTTGCCGTAAGATCGGTAGGATCGAAAGGCTTGTTCTCGCGTTTTGCCGCGCCGCTATCAATATCCGTGCGGACCTGCACGCTTACGGGAGCAAATTTCTTAAGTCCCGCGCCCTCGTTGCAAGCGATCACGCCAGTTTCGCTGGAGCCGTAAATATCGATGATGCGGGCATTGCTAAGCGCGCGCAACCCATCTCGGATCGCAGGACTTAGCGGCGCACCCGCGCTAAAAATGGTGCCCAAAGGCGCTATATTTGCGGCGTCTGCGTACTCGCACAGCGCGCCGAGCACCGTGGGCGAGCTGATTAGCACGGCGCCCGCAAGATCGGCTGCGAGGATGATTTCAGGGTAGTTTAGGCCGCCTTTTTGCGTGCGCGAGCCGCAAAGCAGCGGCACGAAGATGCTAAAGGTAAGCCCGAACATATTTTGGTGCGAGACGCCCGATAAAAATCGATCACTTGCGCGAAGACCGAATCTTTCTACTAAAAATTCCGCTTCCAAAACCATATCGCGCAGGCTTTTTTCGATGTTTTTCGCCTCGCCCGTGGAGCCTGAAGTTTTGATATAAAATTTTTGTTCCGCGCGCAGTAGATGCAAAGAGACAGCCTCTTGCTCGCACGGCGCGTGATTTTGCGGCGCGTTTTTAGATGAAATTTTAAGCGCGGATTTTCCCGTATCGTGCGGCGAAATGTTTTCTAAATCATTAGGGCTGAATTTGTCTAAATTTTGCGCTGCGGCGAGATTTGGAATTTTCACGTCGCCGCCTAGATGAAATTCGCCGCTAAATTTGGGCTCTCGCAGCAGCACCGGCGCAAAGCCCGCAATCAGCGCGCCGAAAAAAAACGCGATGAACTCCGCCGCGTCCTCGCCGTAAATTTCGATCATCGACGCGCGTTTTTGCTCTTGCGTCTGCGCCGATTGCAGGTCGCGCGCGGCATCTGCGCCGCCGCTAGAATTTTCCGCGTCATTGAAATTTACGATTCTGTTAGAATTTTCC
>NZ_CALIJA010000074.1 GCF_938017615.1 uncultured Campylobacter sp.
CTTTTTTTGTTAATAAACTACATCCCTAAATATAGAGTTTAAAAGCCACCTATAACATCTGTTTTCTGGAGTAATTATGTCAAATTTTTTAGTTTTTGTTTCGTACATAATTGGTAATTGTATGTCATTTTTACTTATAAATACAAAATCAGTAAATAGGTCGAATGAGTGGTTGGCGCCATCTCCAAACCTCATATATATAAAATTATCTATAAAATTTCCATCTTCGTCAATCAAATGCTTTTGCTCCCAAGGATAAAATAGCCGTAGTTTTAAAACCTCGTCGTTTTCTATAATCTCTTCGGCGTTTTTTATAGGCTTGCCGTTTTTGCAAATTTTAGAGCCCAGATCCATTAGATAATCAAAATTTAGCCTTTTATCCAGCTTCCAAAATTCGCATCTATCATCGGGGTATTTATCGCCGTTGCACCATGAAAATCTTACTCTCTCATAGCCGTTTTTGTCTAAGTGAATATCCGCCATCTTGCCGAAATCTATTTGCGGATAATTATCTAAGTAGTGAAGCTTTTTTAGGTAATCTTTTAAATTTAACTCTACGATCTCTCTTTGCGTTAGATTTTTATCGCTAAAATCAAGCGCTTCTAAGATAGCTGAAATTCTATATGTGGGCAGCAAGGCGATAAATATGCAAAGCCAGATCAGAAAAACTATAATACAAAGGTATTTCAGGCGCAAGCTTACTCCTTCGGGCAGATTGCGCTATATTATCCAATGCAAGCTTAACGAGCCCATAATCCGCAGTGCTTGCAGCAAACGACTTGCTGTAAAAATTCCAAGCTTGTTTGCGCAGTTAAAATTATATAGTTAAATTTGGTAGTTAAATTTGAAATTTTAAAATTTACATTTGGCGGTAAAATTTTAAAATTTGCAGCGGCGATTTAGATCCGCACTTTGCCGCCGTATTTGATCTGGCTCGGGTCTTTTTCGTCCAGCTCGCGCATTATCTGCTCGCCGTTGTCGGAGTTTGCCGCGGTGATGTCTGCGTCCAGATCGGAGTATGAGTAGATCATCATCGCCTCGCTTACGCCCTTTATAGCCTCTATCGCGCGAAATGCGGCGATCTCGTCATCGAAGCTCTCCACGCTAATCGTGGCGACCGCCTTGCCGTTCTCGCACGCTACGAACTCGCAGCCGCCGATGCTTTGCAGCTCCTTGCGAAACGCCGCTACGTCGGTATTTGCGCTCAGATAGATTACGACGCTTGAAATATTCATTTTAACTCCCAAAAGTAGATATATCTATTGTACCCCGAGCCCACGAGATACTCTCCTGCGAAAAGCAGATAGTTGATGATGTCGTTGTCTAGCTCGATGCTGCGGACGATCTCGCCTGCTTTATCGATTACGCGCACGCCGTTACCAACGGTAAAAGCGCCCAGCTCGGGGCTTAGCGCCACGGCAAAAACTGCAAAATGGGCGTTATAAAATTTAGCGAAATCGCCGTTTTCGTAGTAGCACGATCTTTCTTTGTCGTTCGAGCCGCTCATCATACGATTGCCAAGCAGCGCCACGGAGTAGATCCCGTCCTTGTGCAGGGATTTTTGGCTCATAAGCTTTTTCGCTTTCGCGTCGAAATAAAACACGATGCCGCCTTCGCACGAGATTAGTAGCGTCCCGCTAGCGCGGTCGTAGGCGCTGCCGCCCAAAGACGCGATGGTGAGCTTTTGCTCGAAGCTTACCTTGCCGCTAGGTAGGTCGAAGTATAAAATTTCGCTACCAAGACCTAGCAAAATCACGGTATTTTCGTCGTAGAAATAGACGTTTTTAATTCCCGTCATCGGTAGCTTGTAGTGCGTGATCTTGCCGCCCGCAAACACGCCCAGCATCTTTTCAAATGCGTCGCCGTTATATAAAAATGCGTACTTCTCGCCTAGTTTATCGACGTCGAATATGGTAGCGCCCATCGGCTCGTCTAGGTAATTTTTGGACGAGGGCAGGGCGAAAATTAGCGTCTTGGAGATTGCGTCCGGCACGGAATTTGAGATGGAATTTTGAGCGGAATTTAATGCCGTAGAATTTTCGGCAGAATTTTGCTTCGTAGAATTTGCTGCGGTTGAATTTGCTAAAGAATTTACGGCAGCGGAATTCGCAGTGGAATCCCCCGTGGAATTTACGCTCGCTTTCGCATTAAAATTCTGTGCCGCATCGGAATTTGTGCTTGCGACGGAATTTTGATCTGCGAAATTTTGTCCAGCTGCGGAATTTCGCGTGGAATTTTCCGCGGAGCTAATGGTGATTTTATAGAGCTTGCCGTTGTCAAGCCCTGCGTAAATTTCGCCGTCTAGATTTTTTAGCACCGCGACGTTTGCGCCTATGTCGAGTCTGAAGCTAGCCCCTGCCGGCGCATCTATGCCCGCAGCGCCACTAGGTATTGCAACGCCGTTGCCGGCATAGACGAAGCAGGCGCAAAGTAGCAGCGGTGGTAAAAATTTCATCGCGCGCTCCTACTCAACCTCGGCGCCTTGATTTAGCGTATCTATGAGGTTAGAAGTGGAATTTGCGTCGCTAAACCTGCTAAAATCAGCCTTAAAATTATTTTTAACGAGCGGATCGGTTTGGGCTTGCGGTACGTGGCATTGAGTGCAGTTGAATCTCTGCTCGGCTAGCGTGCCGTTTAGATCCGTGCCTGTGCGAAAGTCCACCAGGTGGCTTTTTGGAATCGGCGTAGAGCCTACATCCTTAGCGACATCGGGCATATGGCAGGTTACGCACATATTGTTATCCTTTGTGATCGGCACGAGCCCCTCTAAGCTGTGCGGTATGAGCGGCGGAGCGTTTTCGAAGCTGCGCTCGATCTTCGAAGCGGCGCCCGGAGCATCCTCGCTATATTTGAAATCGGGCAGGGAATTTTTATTTTGCACCGATTCGTCCACGCTTTTTATAAAGCCCAAGCTGTCGGCGTCTATAGAAGCCGTCTTGTCCGCGGCAAATAGCGCCGCACAGCATGCAAGAGCCAAGCCTAAAACCATTTTTTTCATTTTTTCACTCCTAATATACTAAAATTTAACGCATCGTCGTCGCATACGTCGATGCAGCGTCCGCAGCTGATACACTCGCTGCTAACGCGCCCATTTTCGCGCCCGACCATCTTAAGTACCTGCACTTCGGGGCAGACCATTTTGCATTTGCCGCACATCGTGCATTTATCAACCTCGTGGCGAATGCGAATGATGCTAAAATAGCTAAGCGCCGCCCAAAATCCGCCGAGCGGGCATAGCCGCGAACAGATCGTGCGATCGCCTGCGAAAATTTCAAAAACCACGATCAGTAGCGCGATTGCAAACGCACTGGCACTCAGCGATATGACGGCGCGCGCGAAAAGCGAGATAAAATTTATGCTCTCAAATGCCGCAAAGCCGAAAGCCCCGCTGCAAACAAGCGCTAGCACAGCTAGGACGTAGCGAGCTTTGCGATTTACGTTTAAAATTTTGGTGTGCACGCCAAATTTTTTACGAAGCCACGCGGCAAGATCGGTTAGTAAATTTATCGGGCAAACCCACGAGCAATATAATCGCGGCGCTATAAGCGCATAAAATGCTCCTACGATAACCGCTCCGATAACCGCCGTAGCGCCCAAAGAAAAGCTAGCTAGCAGCATCTGCGCCGTCGCAAACGGATCGCTTAGATTAATCGTACCGAAAAGTTTCGACGAGCTTAGATTGCCTTTTAGAATTCCGGATAAAATTCCGTTTTCGCTCGCGGCTTTGAAGGCGAAATTATTTCCTAAAATAAAAAGGACTAGAATAGAAATTTGGCTCAAACGCCTTAAAATAGTATATTTCATTGCCTAGCCCCCTCCATTAGATCATCCTCGTTTAAGTAATCCTTGCTCTTTTGCGGATCAAGCTTGATTTTGGTATCTGCGTCCTTTAGCTTCGCGTCGTCGTCCTTGATCCAGCCTTTGACGTAGTTATCGCTGGAAATTCCTATGACGCGCTCGCGTTCCACGACGCTGATAGCCGCCTTTTTCGTGACGCAGGCATACTCGCACTTACCGCAACCAGTGCAGTAGTCGCTATCTACGACGGGCACGAGCAGGGCGTGCTTTTCGGTGCGGTTGTTGTGGCGGTAATCGATCCTGAGCGCCTTATCCATCACGGGGCAGCTTCGCACGCACGCGTCGCATTGGATACCGGCGTAAGCGATGCAATGCTCGGTATCTATGACCGCAACGCCCATTTTGGATAGACGCACGTTAAGCTTGGAGTCTTCGCTTACCAGGCTTTTATCTAGTGCGTCGCTAGGACAGGCCGCGACGCAAGGTATGTCGTCGCACATATAGCACGGAATTTCGCGCGGGATAAAAAACGGCGTGCCGTTTGCAATAGCGTGATCGCAAAAGCTCGCAAGCTTAAGTGTATCAAATGGGCATGCCTCGACACAAAGTCCGCACCTTAGGCATTTGCTAAGAAATTCTTTCTCGCTTATAGCTCCGGGCGGGCGGAGTTTGGCGTGCTCGCTGGAGTTTGCGACCCCGAGCCCCAGAACGCCTACGCCCGTAGCTAAAGAAAGAATGCCTAAGACCTCACGCCTATCCATAATTTACGCCTTGTAAATTTTAACCGCGCATTTTTTGTAGTCGGTCTCTTTTGAAAGCGGGCAGGTATGATCGAGCGTGACGCGGTTGATATAAACCTTCTCGTCAAAAAACGGCACGAAAATAAGCCCTTTCGGCGGAATGTTACGTCCGTGGAAGTCCACGCGCGCTTTGACTTTGCCGCGGCGCGACTCGATCCAGACGATTTCGTTTTGTTGCACGCCGATTTTAGCGCCGTCCAGCTCGTTCATATAGCATCTTGCCTCAGGCACCGCGCGATAAAGCTCCGGCACACGCATAGTCATAGTGCCCGTATGCCAGTGCTCCAGCACGCGACCCGTACATAGCCAGAAAGGATACTCCTCGCTCGGCACTTCTACAGGATCCATATATGGACGGAAGAAAATTTTAGCTTTATTGGCGAGGCTCGTTTTTTCTTCGCCCGAAGTAGCGGATTTCAGATCGCCGCTAGGAAGCGCCGCTTTGGCGTTGCCATAAAAGGCAAAGTCACTATCCGGAGCCGCTTTTTTAGCATAAGGATCGTATTGGGCGTTAAAGCGCCAAAGCGTTTCTTTGCCGTCTACGACCGGCCACCTAAGACCGCGCACTCGGTGATATGTATCGAAATCGGCTAGGTCGTGTCCGTGACCGGTACCGAATTTTCGGTACTCCTCCCAAAGATATTTTTGGATGAAAAAGCCATAGCCTTTAAATTCTTTACCGTCGCTGCCGATTACGCCGCGTGAGTCGCCGTTTACTTCGGAGTTATCGAAGCTTGCCATAATCGGATCTTTTGCCGCGAAAGCCTGAGCGTCTTTGTTTGCAAAGAGCACTTCAAATAGTGTAGTCTCTGGTGTATAGCCGAATTCTGAAATTTTATCTAAGACGCTTGGTAACGTAAGCTTATCATTTACTTTGACCTCGCCCCAGAAATCCTTGAGTTTAAAGCGCTTGGAAAACTCTAGCATCTGCCACGTATCGCTCATCGCGTCGCCCACAGGAAGGACCTGCTGTCTCCACCACTGCGTTCTGCGCTCGGCATTGCCGTATGCGCCCCATTTTTCGTAGATCATCGCGGTTGGCAGGATTAGATCAGCTACCTTTGCGCTTAGTCCCGGATATGGCTCGCTTACTACGATGAAGTTATCCATCTCGCGCGCCGCTGCGATCCAGTGATTTGCGTTGGCGATCTGCTGCCATGGGTTATTTACCTGCACCCATAGCCATTTTATCTTGCCGTCTTCGAGATTGCGCAGAGCCTGCACGTAGTGCGCACCCGGTTTTGGGTTTATCGTGCCCTCGGGAAGCTTCCAAATTTTTTCGGAAACCTTTCTGTGAGCGGGATTTGCTACGACCAGATCGGCAGGTAGGCGGTGAGAAAACGTGCCTACCTCTCTAGCCGTGCCGCAAGCGCTAGGCTGACCGGTAAGCGAAAACGCTCCGCAGCCGGGCTTGGCTTGCTTGCCAAGAAGGAAATGTACCATGTAACTTTGCTCATTGACCCAAGTTCCTCTTGAGTGCTGATTAAAGCCCATCGTCCAAAAGCTTACTACTTTGCGATCTTTTTCTATATAAAAATCTGCCAGCTGCTTTAGCTTGGTCTTAAACGCCTCTAAATCCTCACTTTCGTCGCCCTTAGCTAAAGGCGCTACGAAATCTAGCGTGTAGGGCTTCAGCGCTTTTTTAAATTCTTCAAAGCTTATGAGCCAGTGAGCATCCGATTTGTCAGAGTGTTTGTTTTCGAGTACGTCGCCCTCTTTCATACCCAGATATGCTAAGGTAACGCCCTCGGATTTGCTTAAAATTTTGGATTTTTGCTTAGCCGCGGTGTCAAGCTCGGTCTTGCGGTATTTTTTATGATTTATATCTTCTCGCAAGCCGTAGCCGATATCCACAGGGCCTGTAGCGAACACACAGTGCTCTTTAATAAATTTCTCATCTATCATATCCGGGTGGTTGTAGACGATCTCCCTTGCTATGTAGTTCCATATCGCAAGATCAGTATTCGGACGGAATATAATTTCAATATCGGCGATGTTTGAAGTGCGGCTAGAGTATGTCGAGAGATTTATAACTTTTACGCGGTCCGGGTTGCGAAGCTTGTGGTCGGAGACGCGAGACCAAAGGATAGGGTGCATCTCAGCCATATTCGCGCCCCAAGCGATGATGGTATCGGTTAGCTCGATATCGTCGAAAACACCCGCAGGCTCGTCGATACCGAAGGTTTGCATAAAGCCTACGACGGCGCTGGCCATACACTGGCGGGCGTTGGGATCGAGATTATTGGAGCGAAAGCCCGCCTTTACTAGCTTTGCTGCGGCGTAACCTTCCGGGATCGTGTATTGACCGCTACCAAGTACGGCAAAACCCTCGGGACCGCCTTCGTTATAGGCGCGTCTGAAATGCTTCTCCATTTCGTCGAACGCTCTTTGCCAGCTGATCTCGATAAATTTTCCCTTTTTATCGAATTCGCCCTTGGAATTTACGCGCAAAAGAGGCTTGGTAATGCGATCGGCGCCGTACATGATCTTGGCGTTGAAATAGCCTTTGATGCAGTTTAGACCGCGATTTACGGGCGCTAACGGATCACCTTTGACCGCTACGATCTTGCCGTCTTTGGTGGCTACCATGATACCACAGCCGGTGCCGCAGAAGCGACAGGCCGCCTTGTCCCAGCGCCAGCCTTTTTCGGCTTCGTCCGCAGCACTAAGACTGCTAGGCAAGCTGATGCCCGCAACGCTACAGGCAGCCGCTGCCGCAGAGCTTTTTATAAAGTCTCGTCTATCCATGAGATTAACCTTTCGTTTAGAATGTAAATTTCTATTAATGTTTTGGATAATAGCATAAAAAAACGGATTAGTCTAGATTAAAATCAAGGTTTTTTCTGCAATGAATTTCAGATATAAAATAGTAATTTTATAAATTTTAAATTTAGTGGCTTAAATTTTATCAGGATAACGAGTTTTTGATAA
>NZ_CALIJA010000075.1 GCF_938017615.1 uncultured Campylobacter sp.
CGCGATACTTTGCTTGTGGTATCCGCACCCGCGCATGAGAGCTTGGCGCCGCTAAAATTTTATCGGCTCTTAGCTCTATGCGATACGTACTGCGCGCCGCGATAGAATTTTGCGCGACGCAAGGACCTATCGGGCTTGGCTTTGCGCCGCATTGTGGCAAAATTTTAAAATTTATGCTGCAAAGCGCCTATCTTGCTCACTAGGATGTGCCGCGAATGATTAAATTTTAACCGCACCGTCGCCGAGCCGTTTTAAAGCTCAAACGAATTTTTGAGCCGCTACGATACGTGAAATTCCAAAAATCGCGCTTTAGCGATCAAGCTCATTTGCGCTTGCTTGTGAGCCATGCAAAAAGCGGCGCACTTGCGCCCCTCGCCGCGCCCATGCAAAAGCAACGCGTCCCTTGCCGCTCAAAGTCCATTTCCGCTCGCTTGCGCCGCCCGCCAAGCCGAGGCTAAGAAGCGCGCCGTCTCACATCCAATCTAAAATTTGCGTGATCTCGGTGGCGTGAAAAATTTTAAGCCCCTGCGCGTTTTGCGGCTTCATCGGAACGATCGCGTTTTTAAATTTCTGCATCGCGGCCTCCTTCAGGCGCGCATCGAGGTTGAAGATCTCTCTGATCTCGCCGTTTAGGCTCACCTCGCCGATGAAGACGCTTTCTTTGCTGATCGGGCGGTTTTTGAAGCTGCTTACGATCGCCGCGACGACGGCTAGATCGCACGCCGTTTCGGTGATTTTTACGCCGCCGCTTACGTTTACGAAGACGTCGTATCCGCCAAGCCCGATCTCAAGCTTGCGATCGAGCAGTGCCAGAAGCATATCGAGGCGGTTTTTATCAAAGCCCGTGGCGCTGCGCTTGGGGTAGCCGCTCTCGCACACGAGCGCTTGGATCTCCACGACGAGCGCGCGCGTGCCCTCCATCGTGATCGTGATCGCCGAGCCGCTTACCGCCTTGCCGCGCGTGAAAAATTTACTCGCGACGTCCTTTGCGCTTACGAGCCCGTGCGGCCCCATCTCGAAAATCCCCACCTCGCTCGTAGCCCCGAAGCGATTTTTAAAACCGCGCAAAATTCTAAGCTGTTTGCTCGCATCGCCCTCGAAATACAGCACCACGTCCACCATATGCTCTAATATGCGCGGACCCGCGATCGAGCCCTCCTTGGTGATGTGGCCGATGATGAAGATCGAAATCCCGCGCGCTTTGGCAAGTCGCATCAGCTCAAACGTGATCTCGCGCACCTGCGTGATCGAGCCCGGCGCGGAGGGGGCTTTGTCGCTAAAAAGCGTCTGGATGCTGTCGATGATGATAAATTTATAATCCCTGCGCTCCACCTCTTCAAGCACGGCGCCCAGATTGATCTCGGTGAGCAAAAACAGCTGCTCGCTTATCGCGCCAAGCCGCTGCGCGCGCATTTTGATCTGGCTAGCGCTCTCTTCGCCGCTTACGTAGAGCACGGCGCGGCCGCCGCTTGCTAAATTTGCCGCGATCTTAAGCAGCAGCGTGGATTTTCCGATGCCGGGGCTGCCGCCGATTAGCACGAGCGAGCCCTCTACGACGCCGCCTCCGAGGACTAAATTTAGCTCGCTATCCTTGGTGTCGATGCGTGAAATTTGCTCGATTTCTATCTCGCTGATCGCTTTGGCGCTTGCGGACGAGGTGCGGGCAAGCTCGCCCTCGATCTCTTTTAGCGCTTTGATCTGAGCGGGCTTGAGCTCGACGAAGCTATCGAATGCGCCGCAGTCGGGGCATCTGCCGAGCCATCTGCTTTGCTGATTGCCGCAGTGCTGGCACTCAAAAATCGTGGTTTTAATTTTCGCCATTTTTATCCCTCGCTCATTTTGTCTAAATTTAGCCTTGAATTTCGCGAAATTATACTTAAAATTTTTAAAATTTTAGCCGCCCCGCGTGCTGTTTGCGAGATCAAAAATCACGGAACAAAGGATTTGCGGCTAAATTTAGGCTAAATTTAAATATGTTTTAAACATTTATAACTATAATACAAACTTTACTTTATTTAAAGAAGGTTTAAGATGAAGGGCAAGCTTAGTAGAAGCCAGTTTTTGACGATATCGCTTACGCTATTTGCGATGTTTTTCGGTGCGGGAAATTTTATTTTTCCGCCGGGCTTAGGCAAAGATTCCGGACAGAATTTTTATGTCGCGATAATGTTTTTTTGCGCTACGGCGGTGCTTCTGCCGGTTCTCGGCGTCGCAGGCATTGCGCGCGCCAAGGGGCTTCAGAGCCTGGTGCGCCGCATAGATCCGGTGTTTGCGATCGTTTTTACTGCGCTTTTATATCTTACGATCGGGCCGCTTTTTGCGATACCGCGCGCGGCGAATATGCCTTTTGACATCGCCATCAAACCTTTTATTGCGGAAGAGCGTCTTCAAATTTGGCTATTTATTTATTCTGCGGCATATTTTGCGCTGAACTATTACATCTGTATGAACCCTTCAAAGCTCGTCGATCTGCTTGGAAAATACCTCACGCCGATACTTTTGGCGCTTATTTTGCTGCTTTTCGGCGCGGGATTTTTGTTTCCGATCGGAGGTTTCGTCGCTCCTAGCGGGGAGTATGTTGACCACGCCGCAGCAAAGGGCTTCGTAGAGGGCTATCAGACGATGGATGCGCTTGCGTCGCTGGCATTCGGAATCATCGTAATTAACGCCATTAAAGCAACCGGCGTGAGCGACGAGAAGCACCTCGTCACCTCTACGATAAAAGCAGGAATGATGTCGGGCGTCATACTGATGACGATATATTTTATGCTGGGCTATCTGGGCGCGACTTCTGCGGAGCTTTTCAAGGATACGCCGAATATCAACGGAGCGGAGCTTCTGTCGCGAGTAAGCGATCATTACTTCGGAAGAGTGGGCGTAGTGATCCTAGGCAGCGCATTTTTCCTAGCCTGCATCACCACGACGTTAGGGCTTATAAGCTCGGCTAGCGAATACTTTGAAGAGCTTACGAAGGGCAAGGTCAAATATAAAACCTGGGCGATCGCTTGGTGCGTGATCGGCTTTGGAGTCGCAAATTTCGGCCTTACGACCATCATCAAAGGCTCCATCCCGGTCCTCGTCGCCATCTATCCGATCTCGATCATGCTGATAATCCTCTCGCTGATCAACCCGTGGATCGATTCAAGCAAGCTGATTTACCGCGCCTGCGTCTATGTCTGCGTCGTAGAGGGCGTCATAAACGGGCTTGATATTTTGGGGATTTCTGTGCCGCTTGTGACATCGTTTGTGAAGATGATGCCGTTTTACGACTCGATGCTCGGCTGGATCGTGCCTAGCACTTTGACCTTCGCCGTGACATACGTGCTGCATCTGATCTTTGAAAAAAGAGACGATAGCTTTTAAATTTAAAAGCTATTTTAAAATTTAGCCGGGCTCTATGGGGCTCGGCACATTTCTAAATTTTAATTCGCCGCCGAATTTAATCTCTCGTATTTTTTGTCGGAATTTTGACATATAAAATAAGTCGCCTTCAAAATTTAACTTAAATTTACGCTAAAATTATCAAAATAAAATCGCATAAGGAAACAAGATGGATAAACGGGACGAGGCACTAAATTTAGCGCGAGATTTCAAGCGTGACGGCTTTAGAGTGCCAGATTTATACGAGCGGTTTTGGCGGCTGCAAGGTGATGCGGCGGCGTATTTTACGCTAGCGAATAGCCTGCTGTGCGGGCGGAGGGACGGCCGCACGCTGCTAAAGGACGCTATGGGCTACGTGGGCGAGGGGGATTTTAAAGCTTTGATCGCTACGGCAGTTGAAATTTTGCGCGAGGAGGCGGCAGAGGGGTGCGAAACGCAGCAGGACGAAAGCGCGGCACAGATGGGAGAGAATGCGCGCTCGGCGCGGGCGGACGAAAGCGCAAGCAAAAATGCACGGCAACGCGGCAGAGATGAAAAAAGCGCGCGCTGGAAAAACGCCGAAGAGGTCATCGCTGCGGCAAGTCTCGAGTTCGCGCCGTTTTTGCACTCGTATCTTGGCGAGCTTTTTAAATTGCAGCCGAACGAGAGCGCGTATTACGCGGAGTATCCGTGGCGCGGGCTTTAGCTACGAGAGCTCGCAAATCTGGCGCGAGAGGCTTGCGGATCCGCAGACGAGTAGGGATGAGCGGCAAAAAATTTTTAGCTGCCTGCTGCAAACCCGCGATCCGCGAAACGTAAAATTTGCCTGCGAGTTCGCGCTTGCAGAGGATTTTTTCGATCGCCCGTGCGACCTGTTAGATTATATCGGCTATTGGCTGGAGGTCGTCGGATTTGCCTTTGAGCGGGTTAAATTTGGTGCAGACGGCGCGCTAAAAGCGGCGCCGGATGAAATTTTAAAAGTGGATGCGCTCAAACACGGCGACTCCAAGCCAGCTCAAACGAGCGAAAATTTTAAAGCGGCTGCGGCTGAACACGGCTCTAAATTTAACTCAAACGAACACAGCACTGATAAATCACAAAAAGCGCCGAACGATGAAATTTGCTTTGGCGGCGAGAAATTCAGGCTCAAAAGATACTGCAGCCAGCGCGCGTATCACATAATCTTTCCGCGCGGGTATTTCGGCGCGCCCTATGCGCCGCATCTGGCGAAGCATCATCCGACCTGGCGGTTTGAGGGCAGCGAGGCGAGATATAGGCTAGGCGGGGTTTTGGACGAGGCGGACGGCGATGCGCAAAATCCGCTATTTCATCTCATCACGCTTGATCCGCCGCCCCGCGACTTGCCCGTGCGATCGTTGCCGCGCCTAATCCTCGCCGCGCACGTCAGAGAGATAAACGAGGGTGAGGTAGTATTTTACGAGCACGACGCGCAGGGTATGCCGCGACGTATCGGAGGCAGGACGCAGGTAGAATACGTGCAGGACGAGCCGATAATGGAGTGCGAGATTGCGCTTGCGCCTATGCCCGCGCGCTGGGCGGATCAGGATTGGGGGATGTCAAACAGCAGGCAAAACCTCGCGCGCATTGGCGGCGAGCCTTCGTGGATACAGGGCGCCTCGGTGCCGACGTGTCCGATATGCGGCGAAAAGATGGAGTTTTTGATGCAGCTTGATAGCGAGCTTCCAAGCTGCGAGCAAGGCGGCGAGGTGATGTTTGGCAGCGGCGGGATTTTATATGTGTTTTGGTGCGAGCAGACGCGGGCGAGCGCGTTTTTTATGCAGTGCACGTGAATAAAATTTAAGAAAAACGCGCAAATGGACGGACGAATGATCACGGCGAAAATAAAAAGAAAGGGCGATATCTGGTATTTTGACGATTATTTTAAGTCGCTTCGCAAGAATGAAAACGAAATAGCAAAGCCTATCAGGCAGTTTGTATTGGATACGAAAAGGTATCTGTTTAATACGAAAGAAACCCTTCACGACGCCGTTTTGGCTGAATTTAAATTTGACATTTTAAAAAACGAAGATAGACTGACGATGAAATTTTTATCGCCCTACCGAGATAGAAATTTTAAATTTGTTTTCAAAAACGTCCTAGCCGTCCGCTTCAAAACGGACGACAAGAGCTTTAAAAATAACGATCTGATAGTTCATCAATTTTCGCTAAAGCCTAGAGGCGTTTGCGAGTATGATTTTATCTTTGCGAGCGGACAGAGGATAACCGTAAAATTTAAACAGCTTGAAATCATTGAGGAATTCTTATAAGCGCACCGCGTTGCGGGCGGCGGGATTCTACATGTTTTGATACGAATGGACGCGGACGAGCGCGTTTTTTATGCAGTGCGTGAGCTAAAATTTTGTAAAATTCTAAAACGAAAATCGTAAAATTCTAAGTAAAATTTATTCTAAGATAATCGAGCGGCAAAATTTGACGAGCATTTCGGCGCGTAAATTTAAACTTCTTTGGCGAGAATATGAATATAAATTTACGCAGACACGCAGAGTTTAAGCGTAAATTCCCTCCACAAGCGTCTCTACGAACTCATCCGAGTTAAATTCCGCCAAATCCTCCATCCGCTCGCCCACGCCGACGAAAAGTATCGGCAGCCGCAGCTCGCGCGCTATGGCAAAAAGTGCGCCGCCTTTGGGCGTGCCGTCGAGCTTCGTGATGATGATGCCGTCGAGCTTCACAATCTCGTTGAATGCCCTAGCTTGCGCGACGCTGTGATTGCCCTGAGTGGCGTCGAGCACGATGATCTTTCGGTGCGGTGCGCCGCTTTTTGCGCGATCACATATTCGCACGATCTTCTCTAACTCCGCGGCTAAATTTTTCTGATTTTGAAGGCGTCCGGCGGTGTCGATCAGGACACGATCGATGTTTTTGGCACTTGCCGAGCTTACGGTGTCAAACGCCACGGCAGCAGGATCGTGCCCCTGCGCGGTCGCTACGATCGGCAAATTTAGAATTTGCGCCCATTTGCGTAGCTGTTCGACCGCGCCCGCGCGAAAGGTGTCGCATGCGCCTAAAATCACGCTCTGTCCACTATTTTTATATAAATTTGCAAGCTTCGCGGTTGTCGTAGTTTTGCCCGCGCCGTTTACGCCGATGATGAGCTCTACGAAGGGCTTCTCATCTGCAGCTTTAGCGATCTCGTAATCAAAATAGCTCTTCAAAATTCCCTTAAGATCGTCTTTTGCGACTAGCTTTTTTGCGGGCAGTTTTTCTAAAATCTCTTCTACAAGCTCGTAGCCTACGTCGGCTTCAAGCAGCATCTCTTCTAGGATTTCTTTTGAAATTTTATCTTCGCTTTTCGCGCCTCGCATCGCGTCTATGGTCTTGCTAAGCCCTTTTTTAAAAAATTCGAACATCAGAAAATTTTCTCCAATTCGGTCATTAAAATTTCTTCCGGCATCAGCCCGAAATATTGCGCGCTAAACTCGCCTTTTTCGTCGTAGATCGCCATATACGGCACTTCGTTTATGCCGCCTAGCGCCTTTGTAAAAAAGTCCGTCCCTTCGCCGTAAGCGATCGCGTAATTTACTTCGTGCGCGCTTGCGTAATTTTTTGCATCGTCTAAATTTGCATCACCGATCATCACGCCGATTATGTCAAGCTTGCCGGAGTAGGCTTGTTTGGCGGCATTTAGTGCGCTTACTTGCACGGCGCAGGCGTCGCACCACGGCGTAAAAAACGCAAATAGCGTCACGGTGGAGTTATTATCGATTCGAAAACCCTGCTTCGTCTTTTGCATATTTAAAATTTTGCCGTTACTTAGCTGAAGTGTAAAAGGAGCGGTATAATCGACCTGGATTACGGCTTCGGTTTCGGACTGCGGCTGCGTGGTGTTGGCCTCGGTCGGGGTATCGCTTGATTTTTTATCCTCATCATCGCCGCAACCTGCAAGAAAGAAAAAAGCCGTAAAAAGCGCTAGAAAAAAACGAAATTTCATAATAAACCTTAAAATTTAATCGCAAGATTATACAAAAACTAGCTAAAATAAGCGTTAAAATTTTATAAAAGGCTTAAGCCATGCAAAAGAATGAATTTAGAGCAATTTGCAAATCGCGTCTAAAATCTCACACCGCGCGCGCTGCTAGATGCGAGCATTACGTGCTTTTAAGGCGCATAGAGGGGCTGGTGAAATTTTT
>NZ_CALIJA010000076.1 GCF_938017615.1 uncultured Campylobacter sp.
TTTTATGGTAGCCGCCACTAAATTTCGTAGCAATACTGAGTGCAAATACGGCGTAAATTTAGCGCTAAATTTTATGCGTAGAAGCGCTTGTTGAAATTCTAACCGCATGCCGCTGGGATAAATTTCGTCAGTAAAATTTTTGCACCTGCGGCATTTCTGCGCGGAATTCTATCGGTAAAATTCCGTATGCAAAATTTTGCGCCTAAACTCTCTTAAACCTCGCCCTGCGAATTCCGCTCGAGCGAAATTACCTTGTGAAATTCCGCCCGTTTATATTCGGCTAAGCTCACACTCGGTAGTATTTGTCATTTTATTTGCGGAGGTTGCTTTGAAAGAGATAAAATCCAAGCTCATCATAGCGTGCTTGGTTGTTACGGCAGTCCTATTTTTCTTGATCGCAGGCAGTGCGTTTATGGATAGGTCCAAAACTCAGCCCGCGCAAAATTCCACGGCAAGCCGCATCGCGACCTCCGGCAATTCCTCCAATCGGCCGCTAACGGACGAGGATCGCGCTGCACGAGCGAGGTACTGGCACGAAAGGCTGGGCGCCGAGTTAGATTTGGACGAGTGCGTAGTGCATGGCGATGAGCGAATGGAGTATTTCTGCAAGCTTTTGCGCTCCAAGGACACTGCGCGTATTTTGGCATTTATGCGAGAGCAGCGCATCACTGCGGGCGATCCGCTGCATTTTGGCATAACGGCGATAATGTATTCTAGCTTTTACAACGATGCAAACACCACCGAGGAGCTGATCTATCACGGAGCGGATATCAACCGCACGGACGATTTTTCTCATTCGGCGCTAAGCTATGCTATCGAAAATAACTCTACCGCCGTCGTGGAAGTTCTACTTAAGCACGGAGCTAGCTTTTCTAGCGTTAAATATGTTCGTCCGTGGCTTACATACCCTAGATACGGTGACTCCTATTTGGTTGTTACTAGCGACGCACAGGTAAAGACATATTCCATAACGCCTAAAAGCGAAGGTACTAGTGCGGTATCCGATCCACTCTATTACGCCGTAGCAGGCGGATTTTTGCAGATGACGGAGCTTATGCTTAGCAGCGGCGTAAGACCTGAGATTACGGCTTGGACGGACGATAATTGTATTGCTTTTACACTCAAACACCGCAAAGATAAGCGGCAGCTGAACTGCTCCATCTATCAGATGCTGCCGCAACGATATGACGCAAGTATGCTAAATTTGCTGCTTAAATACGATTTAGCAGGACTTCCGGACGATGAGCGTATTCAAAAAAAATACGATGACTGCCGTAAGGATTTGGATACGTTGAGGAAGTATAAGAAAATATACCTAGAGCATATGGATAATTATTGTTACGATGAGATTATTTTAGATTGGACTTTATTAAACAGCTCTAGGTATGAGCTGCTTAGATATATGATGACGGAGCGCTCAAAGTATTCGGAAAATGATGTAATCAAGCTTAACAAAGGCTCGCTGCCCGATCTTAATAGATGCGGCTCGGTAACGCCAAATACAGCGCTACTTGGTATCTACGATACGCTTATAAAGCGCTATTCCTCGCTCTGTGGCGATGAGCCTAAGGGTGCAAGCGGCTTTGATTTGGATAAATTTTTTAGATATTTGCAGTTAGAAAAATTGGAATATTATCTTAAAATAGAGTATAAAGGCAAGGTGATAAAGGTGGAGGAATACGATAAAATTTTAAGGCGCGATGCGTCTAAGCAGCTAGAGCAAGCGGGATCCAAGACTGCAGATACCGCGTCTGCTCATGAGTAAATTCTATAAAATTTACAGATGCGATTATCGGCTTCGCAGTTGCTATGTATCTTGCAAAATTCTATAAATTACGCCGATTTAAAATTTGCGTCGTTTTGCTTTGTAAAACGCATGGAATTTTGTCGCCATGACGCAAGCGGTTTGCAAAATTCCGGCACGCATGTAAATTTTAAAAATTCCGAGAGTTGCGGCGCGTTAAATTATATAAATTTAGGCGTTAAAATTCTACCGATATAGACACCCGCGAAATTCGCCGCTTAAAATTTCGCGCTACAAATTCTTAAATTCTATCTCCAGCTGCTTGCGCCAGTCTTGTAGCGAGCGCTCTGAGCTAGCGGCGTATTTTTCAATGAGCGCGTCCGTTTTACTTAGAAACTCAAATAGCTTGCCCTCCCACACGGCAGGGTTTAGGTTGCTTTGATGCATCGTTTTGATATAAACTAGCTCCTTGCTAAGAGCCTCAAGCTCGTCTAGATAGCTCTCGCGAGCGCTTTCGTCGTGCAGCTCTAGCCGCTTTAAATCTCGCAGTTTATCCTCTAAAATATCGCAAAATTTCATATATCTTTGCGAGTTAAGCTCGGGGTCTGCGGCATCTGCGCGCGCGGAAGCCTTTTGGACCTGAAAATACACGAGCGCGCCCACCGCAAGGGCGACTGCGAACATCAAAGCGAAATTAGCCATTTTTTCTCCTTAAGCCGTCCAGGCCCACGACCGCGAGCCCGAACCAAATTAGCGAAAAGCTTAAAATTTTATAAGTCTCAAGCTCCTCGCCGTAGATAAATACCGCGATCAGCATGCTTAGCGACGGGCTGATGTATTGCATAAAGCCGATCGTAGATAGCGGCAGATACTGCGTGCTTACGGCGAAGGTAAGCAGCGGCAAAATCGTAATCAGTCCGCTTGCAAACAGCAGCGCGCCGCTTGTGCTAAAGCCGAAGGCGCCGCTTCCTTTCAGCGCGCAGTAGATCAGAAACGCAAGCGCGGGCAGCAGCATCAGTGCCGTCTCGCAAAACAGCCCCTCAAAGCTAGGTACTTTTACTTTTTTGCGTATGAGGCCGTAAAATGCAAAGCTAAGCGGTAGCACGAGCGAGATTATAGGAAGCCTGCCTAGCGCGTAAATTTGCACGCCGATCGCCGCAAAGGCTAGCAGTAGGGAAAGCTTCGCCGCCGCGCTTAGCCGTTCGCGCAGAAACAAAGCGCCCAAAAGCACCGAAAATAGCGGATTTATAAAATATCCGAGGCTGGTGGCTAAAATTTGATCGGAATTTACCGCGTAGATATAAATGCCCCAGTTCGTGCTGATAAGTAGTCCCGTACAAAGCAGCGTGAGAGCGATTTTGGGGATGCTAAGAAGGCGCGCGACGTTTTTTAAGCGGTGCGTAAAGCAGAGAAAAACGAGCAGCAGCAGGAAGGACCAAACGACGCGATGCGCTAAAATTTGCACCGCGTCCACGTCCTTTATGAGCTTGAAAAATATCGGAAAAACGCCCCACATCAAAAAGGTGGCAAGAGCAAGCATTAGCCCTTTAGTGCGGTTTTCTTCCATAAAATTCCTTCCAAATTGCCTAAAGGCGCTATTTTAAGATTTTTTGGGTTAATAAAAGCTTATTTGGGTATAATCGCGGGATTTACGAAATTTAAGGAGGGGCTATGAGCTGGAGTAGGACGTCGTGGAAAGATTATAAAATTTTACAGCAGCCGATTTATCAGGATGAAAGTGCGGTGCAGGCCGCCAAAGAGCGCCTTTACAAGCTGCCGCCGTTAATTTTCGCGGGTGAGGTTCGCAACCTAAAAGCCGAGCTTGCGCGCGCCAGCGAGGGCAAATCGTTTTTGCTTCAAGGCGGCGATTGCGCGGAGAGCTTTAATGATTTTAGCGCGAATAATATCCGCGATATGTTTAAGGTAATGCTTCAGATGGCGATCATTCTTACCTTTGCAGCGGGTCGCCCCGTCGTTAAGGTAGGTCGTATCGCAGGGCAGTTCGCAAAGCCGCGCAGCAGCGACTTCGAGGAAATAGGCGGCGTGAGTTTGCCTAGCTACCGCGGCGACATAATCAACGGCTTTGAGTTTAGCGAAGCGGCGCGCAAGCCGGATCCTGCGCGCATGATCGAGGCGTATCATCAAAGCGCTTCGACGCTGAATCTTCTGCGCGCCTTTTCTCGCGGCGGTCTTGCGAACCTGCACGAGGTGCATAAGTGGAATTTGGGCTTTTTGAAAAAGGGCGAGCTGGAGGCTAAATTTAACGAGCTCAGCGATGAAATTTCGCGCACGCTTAAATTTATGGAGGCATGCGGGCTGAGCGCTGCGAATTCCCCGAGCCTTGCCGAGACGGTGCTTTACACCTCGCACGAGGCGCTGCTGCTGCACTACGAGGAGTGTCTGACGCGCATCGACAGCACCAGCGGCGATTGGTACGATTGCTCGGCGCACATGCTTTGGATCGGCGAGCGCACGCGCGGCGCGGACGATGCGCACGTGCATTTTTTAAGCGGTATCAAAAACCCTCTCGGCGTCAAGATCGGCCCTAGCGGCACCGCGGATGAAATTTTGCGCCTTTGCGACAAACTCAATCCGCAAAACGAAGCGGGCAGGCTAAACGTCATCATCCGCATGGGCGCGGATAAGATCGGCGCGCGGCTGCCGCAAATTTTACGCGAGCTAAAGCGCGAGGGCAGGGCGATCCTATACAGCATCGATCCGATGCACGGTAATACCGTCAAGACCGCCAACGGCTACAAAACGCGCGAATTTTCTAAAATTTTAAGCGAGGTTCAGAGTTTTTTTGAGATTCATGCCGCGGAGGGCACGCATGCGGGCGGTATCCATCTTGAGATGACCGGTCAAAACGTCACCGAGTGCACGGGTGGCTCGTTTAACGTGACGCAAGAGACGCTAAAACAGCGCTATGAAACGCAGTGCGATCCGCGCCTAAACGCAGATCAGGCGCTAGAGCTTGCGTTTTTGCTCGCCGATAATCTAAAAAAGGCGGAATAATCCGCCTTTCATTGCGCGTAAGATTCGGTCGCGGCTTGGAATTTTAGTCGTAGTTTTAGGCGTTTTGATGTAAGCTAGCGCTGCGACCGCGCTTTGCGCTTGAAATTTAATCGTAGCTTGGCGCTAACGATTTAAATTTACGCGGCCCTAAATATAGAGTGGCTTTGGGCGCAGTCTTAAAACGACCAAAAT
>NZ_CALIJA010000077.1 GCF_938017615.1 uncultured Campylobacter sp.
AAGATAAAAGCGCTGAAATTTTAAAATATGGAATTTATGAACGCTACTAATTTAAAATCTCAGATTGACGCGCTTCGCCAAAGCTCCTCCGCTAACTACGCGAAATGAAAAAGCAAGATTAAATTCTCTCTCGCTCAATGTCACCCGCAAGCAAGCACGGCAAAATATCAAGATTAAATAACATAAGAGATAAAAGAATAAGACAAAAGGAGGAGGCTCAAAGCTTTCTAAAATTCTAGCCTTGTGCGGCGGCGACCGAGCGGCTTTTAAATTTGGCTTTAAACGCAGCGATGCGAATTACGCGCCTTAACTTAAATGCTAAAGCAGCGATAAAATTTAATCGCTGCTTTCATAAATTAAAATTTTAAAGATACTCCGAGCTACACAGCTGCAATAAGTAAATCACCTGCATTTTGATCACCCGCGCCTCGCCTAAATTGCTTAAAATTGCCGATCAAATTTAAGCCGCATACACCTTTATCTGGCGCTTAGTTTAGCTGCGCGGCATAAAAACGCAGATAAAAAATGAAGCACTATTTCGTCTGATTATCCTCGTTTTTTGGTGCGGCAGTGCTTGCATTTATCTCGCTGGCTGCGCTATTTACGGGCTCAGGAACAGAGATTTTTTTCACTGAAGCGGTAAAATTCTGCTCGGCTTCAACGTCGCCTGTTTTTTCGATATATGTAAAATCGCCCATCTTCGTCCACGTTCTAGCTTTAGCTAAAAACGCCTTTTGGCTCTCCCAAATCTCTTTGAAATCGGGATTTTTCTCGCTTTCTTCGGCTAAAATTTCATCCGTCGCCTTGCGAAGCGCACGCATAATTTCAGGCGAAAAAGAGCGAATCTGAACGTTCGGATATTTCTTTTTGATCTCGTCCCAAATTATTACGTTTTTATAAAACGTCTCGTTTTCTGCGTATTCGCGCGCCTTTGCGATAGAGGCTTCCAGGATATTTTGCAAATCCTTAGGTAGCTTCTGCCAAGTTTGTAGATTTATCACTATCTGCTGCTCGCTAGCGGGTTCTTGCCATCCCGTATAATAGTAATTTGCGACCTTGTGAAAGCCTAGAGGTATATCAAAGCTAGGACTTGCCCACTCGACCGCATCGATGGTGCCCATCTCTAGCGCCATATATAGCTCACCTACCGGTATCGTAGCGACTGCGACGCCAAGGCGGCTCATGACCTCCCCGCCAAAGCTTGGAATTCTAAATTTAAGCCCTTTTAAATCGTCTAGCGTATTAATCTCTTTTTTAAACCAACCGCCCATCTGCATACCGCTATTTAGAATATTAAAGACCTTTAGATTGCTTTTAGCATAGAATTTATCCGCTAGCTCCTTGCCTCCGCCGAAGTAATACCAAGCGTGCTGTTCGTCTTTCGTCATACCAAAAGGCACCGTCGTAAACAGCATATTTGCGCTATTTTTACCTTTATAATAGTAGCTCGCAGTATAGCCTAAATCGTATTGTCCGTTTTTGACCATATCATAGATCGCAAAAGGCGCTTTATGCTTGCTAGGCGCGTCGATGCTGATTTTCAGCCTGCCATCAGACATACTATCTGCAAGATCCGCCATACGCTTGGCGACATCGCCTACGATAGGCATACTAAGCTCGTAAGTCTGAGCTAGCTTAAGGTGATAAACTTTCTTATCCGCGCCCCACAGCGACGTGGCTATAATCAAACTTAATCCGACAAGAATCGATTTTTTCATATACTACTCCCAAAATGAAATGGTGCGAATTTTATATAAAATCATCTAAATTCACGCTTTTATAACTAGCTTTTAAGCGAAATTTTCGCACAATTGCAGCCAAATTCGATAAGGAAAGGGCATGCAAGAAAAACATTACGAAGTAATCATCATAGGCGGCGGTATCACGGGCAGCGCGCTAGCGTACGTGCTGGCAGAATTTAGCGGAATCAAAAATATCGCTCTACTTGAAAAATACGAAGGGCTTGCGACGCTAAATTCTAAAGCCAGTGCAAATTCCCAGACGATTCATTGCGGCGACATCGAGACCAACTACGATCTGCAAAAAGCGATCGAAGTCAAGCGCAAGGCGGATATGATCGTGAAATATTGCCAAAAGCACGGATATGAGAATAAATTTTTATTTCAGGGGCAGAAAATGGCTCTTGGCGTGGGCGAAAGTGAGGTAGAGCTAATTAAAGAGCGCTTTGAGAAATTTAAAGAGCTTTATCCGTATTTGCAGCTTTTTGACAAGGAAGAGCTCAAAAAAATCGAGCCCAAGCTAGTTTTTGACGGGCGCGGCGAGGAGCGAGCGGAGGATATCGTAGCAATGGGCGTACAATCGGGAGTTTATACAACGATCGATTACGGCGCGATGGCGAATTCTTTTGTGCAAAACGCTAAAAACGTGGAGGGCAAAACCTGCGATCTGTACCTAAACACCGAAGTGCAAAACATCACGAAGGTAGGCGATAAGTTCTATATCCGCACAGCAAATAGACTCTCGCTAAGCGCTAATTTCGTAGTCGTAGATGCAGGCGCTCACTCGCTGTGGCTAGCGCACAAAATGGGGCTTGGGCAGGATCTTAGCACGATTTGCATCGCGGGCAGCTTCTATCTAACCAAGCAAAAACTTCTAAATGGCAAGGTTTACATGATGCAAAACCCAAAGCTTCCATTTGCTGCGCTTCACGGCGATCCGGATTTGCTCGCAGGCGGCTGCACGAGATTCGGCCCTACCGCACTTACGCTACCAAAGCTTGAACGCTACAAGGGCTGTCGTTCGGTGCCGGAATTTTTTCAATCATTAAATTTTGACATGGACGTAGCCAAGGTCATTTGGCAAAATTTTGGCGATAGCGAGGTAAGGGACTTCTTAATCCGCAATATAGGCTTTGAGATACCGATTTTAGGTAAAAAGCTTTTCGTCAAAAATGCGCGCAAGATCATACCTAGCATCCGCGAGGAGGATATTTACTACGCCAAGGGCTTTGGCGGCGTGCGCCCGCAAGTAATCTCGCACTCGCAAAAAAAGCTGATTTTAGGCGAAGCTAGAATAGGCGAAAATCCGGGGATTATCTTTAATATGACCCCAAGCCCAGGTGCTACGAGCTGCCTAGGTAACGCGCTTCGCGACGCAAAAAGCGCCTGCGAATATTTGGGAGTGAGCTTTGATGATGCAAAATTTGACGCGGAAATGATGCAATAAAGAGGAATTTTTAAATTTCGCTCGGGCAAGAATTTTAAAATTTTACTTCGACGAGGATTTTAAAATTTTGCTCTCGCTTCACGTATATAGAGGATTTTAAAATTTCATTCAAACGCGAATTTTTAGAATTTAACCCACACAGCAAGCTATGAAATTTTAAAATTTCACCATGCCGTAGAATTCTAAAATTCTCGCGCGCCATAAAATTTTAAAATTCCTTCGTCTAGCGAATTTTAAAATTTAGAAATTTCAAAATTTCACGTAAAATTTCGCCTAATGCGGCGATAAATTTTAAATTTAAAGGAGAAAAGATGCTTAAAAAAACCAAAATTTTAGCGACCATCGGGCCCGCAAGCGACAGCGAAGAGATGATGAGCGCGATGGTAAAGGCAGGCTGCAACGCCTTTAGGATGAACTTCAGCCACGGCACGCACGAGTATCACGAGGCAAATTTAAACAAAATTCGCGCCGTAGAAAAGAGCCTGGGCGTGCGCGTAGGCGTCTTTCAGGACATCAGCGGCCCAAAGATCCGCGTCGGCAAGCTCGAGGAAAATTTTAAACTAAAAACGGGCGATAAGATTACTTTCCTTCCTCGCGAAATCATCGGCAAAAAGACTGCAGAAGGCGAATACGAGCTGTGTATCAACCACCCAGAAATTTTGCCGTTAATGAAGGTAGGCGAGTTTATCTACCTCTACGACGGCTCGATCCGCGCCAAGGTAGTCGCGGTAAGCGAGCAAGGCGTGCGAGCGGTGCTCGAAAACGACGGCTTTTTAAGTTCGAATAAGGGGGTGAACTTCCCAAACACTCGCCTAAATATCGACGTCATCACGCAAAAAGACCTCGAGGATCTGCGCTGGGGCGCGGCGCACGGCGTAAATTTCGTAGGCATCTCCTTCGTGCAGTCGCAAAACGACATCCTGCGCGTACGCGAAATTTTAAACTCTCTGGGCTCAAAAGCTAAAATTTACGCCAAGATCGAGAAATTCGACGCGGTCGAAAATATTGAAAAGATCATCGAAGCAAGCGACGGCATAATGGTCGCGCGCGGAGATCTGGGCATCGAGATGCCGTTTTATGAGATCCCGCGCATCCAAAAGCGTATCATCGCCCTAGCCAACGCCCGCTCAAAGCCCGTCATCACCGCCACGCAGATGATGCTTAGCATGACCGAGCACGAGCGCGCCACCAGAGCCGAGATCAGCGACGTCGCAAACGCCGTGCTCGACGGCACCGACGCCGTGATGCTAAGCGAGGAAAGCGCCATCGGCAAAAATCCCGCAGCCGTGGTCGCCGCGATGAGCGAGACGATCCGCGAGACCGAAAAGATCTATCCTTACGATAAATTTAACGATTACGATTTCTACGACGAGACCGATATGATCACCTCAAGCACCGCAGCGCTTGCCGCAAGGCTGGGCGCAGGCGCGATACTTTCGATCACGGGCTCGGGGCGTTCGGCGATAAAACTCGCACGCAACCGCGCTAAAATCGACATCATCGCAATCGCGCACGACGAGCAAACCGCGCACGCGCTAAGTCTCGTGTGGGGCGTAAATCCGGCGATGGTTAAGGAAAAAACGAGCATCAACTCGCTGCTCGCACGTATCATAAACGAGGCTCTGCAGCGCGGGCTCATCGAGGAAGGCGGCACCTACGTGATGACGGCGGGCTTTCAAAGCGGACATCCCGGCAGCACCGACTACATCCGCATCATCAAAAAAGATCAGATCGATTTCTACCGCGACGCGGCGAAAACGGGCTTTGAAAGTAAAATTTAAAGCGTAGCCAAAGGTCATAAAGTCAGAGGCTGCAGCTAAATTTAATTTCGCTACGAGATTATGAGCAGCAACATCGCGTTTATGTCGTGATAGAATTTGCTAAATTTAATTCCATTGCGAGATGACGGAGCAGGATTTTTTAGCCACTAAAACTTTGGTAGCGCTTCGGCGACTTTATTTCGCGCAGACCAAGAACGAACGCGCGAACATTTATGCCTTTGATTTCATGGCTCACCGCGGACTGGCAAATTTATTTTATGCGACACCGCACGGCGCGCCACGACCAGTTTATAGCCGCATTTGGCGCTAAATGGTAAGTATACGACGCTTAAAAGGGTGAAATTTAAATTTAAAATTTGCAGATAAAATTCCGCGTCAAAAAGCCGACGAGAGTGCGACAAGATTATAATTAAAAGGCAAAATTTGAAAACCGAACTAGAAAATCCCGCGCAAGAAACCTTGACGCAAAAGCGAGAATATCCTGGCAAAAATCGCTTCAGCACGCGCAGTCTATGGCTGATATTCGCCGCGATTTTTAGCGCGGTTGCGGCGACGTTTTGCTGCCTGCCCGCGCTTTTATTTTTGATTTTCGGCGCGAGCTTTTCCATTTTTTCAGGCGCGGAGGCGCTGGAAGGTTACCGCGCGCCACTCTCTGTGCTAGCGCTTTTTTGCTTCGCGCTCTCGGCGTTTTTCTTTTTCAAAAAGCCGCGCGCATGCTCGCTGCAAAGCAGGCGCAAAAAATGGATTCTGATCTACGCGCTCTTAGGAGCCTTGCTTGCCTTTATGCTTACATATCCTGAAATTTTAGGAGGGCTTTATGCGTAAAATTTTGTTTTTGATGCTTGGATTTACGGCGCTTTTTGCCGACAAAGAGGTTAAAATTTACGTGGAAAAAATCCACTGCCCGCTTTGCACCGCGATCGTGCGAAAGGCGCTTTTGCAAACACCAGGCGTGATAAGCGCAAAGGTTTCACAGCAGAGCAAAACCGCGACCGTCGCGGCAAAGGATGATGCAAACGAGACCGCGATGCTTGAGGCGATCGCTAAAACGGGCTATGAAGGCGTAATCGTAAAATAAAAATCCCCGGCAAAATTCGGACTAAATTTTAAATAAAATTCTTGCTAAATTTCGGTAAAATTCATGCGACTTTGCGTAAAATTTCATTTTGCGCGGCTTGCCTGCGGCATAAGCTAGCGCGATTGAAATTCTGCGCGTATTTTGCGGAAGCGCTATGTCGGCGCGGTCGCGTTTAAATTTAGCGGTATGTGTCGCCGCATATACTCCGCGCTACAATAAATTCTAAAGGAGCAAACATGCAAAAAAACGAGGTTATGAACGAT
>NZ_CALIJA010000078.1 GCF_938017615.1 uncultured Campylobacter sp.
ATTTTATCGCGGCACTAGCAAAACGCCGCTCGTAAAAGTCACCAAGGCGCGAGCCATCGCCGAAAATATCGCAGAATGCGGAGCTGTGCGTAAAGTTTATAAATTTTAAAAACCGGCGCAACTACGCGAAAGCATATAAATCCACAGCTGCGCAAATTTGGCTGCTTTGCGTATACAAGCACCGAAGTACAAAAACGAGCGGTTGCGCCAGGCGCGCAAAAACAGGCGGCGCGGCGAAATATTAAAACGGCGGAATATTAAAATTTAATCATTATGCGTGTATAATTCCGCAAATTTAAAGGGGCGCGATGAAATACAACAACTTCTTGCTGCACCATCTAAGCGTGTATTATATGCTGATGGCGTGCTTTTACAACTCTCTTACGGGCGTTTTCGCCAAGCTTTTGGGTGCGCAAATTTCATCGCTTGAGGTCGTGCTCTTTCGCAATCTGCCCGGACTTCTGATCCTGCTTTATAAAATCAAGGCTCGTCCCCGCGCGGCGCGCTTCGCAAACAAGAGCGGTCATCCTTTTACGCTCGCGTTTCGCGGCATTATCGGGATTTTGGGGCTGATGGTATTTTTTTATAACATCGCTAACATCAGCCTCGGCGAGGCATTTACCTTTCAAAAAACGGCACCCATTTGGACGGCGATCATTGCGTACTTTACCCTCGGCGAAAAATTCGGCGCGATGGGCTGGTTCTCGGTCTGTCTCGGATTTGCGGGCATCGTTTTAGTAATTCAGCCGCAGTTTGGCTTGCAGCCGAGCGATATTTTTGGAATTTTAAGCGGATTATTCGCCGCGATGGCGCTTACCTCCGTGCGCGGGCTACGTAAATACTATAGCTCCGATACGATCATCCTCTCTGCGCTTCTTGCCGGTACGCTGATGCCCGTAGCGCTTATGATCGCGGCGGAATTTATAGACGCGCCCGCGCTGAGCTTTATGCTTTGCAAATTTAAAATTCCAAACGCGCAGGGCTGGCTCTTTGCCGTGCTTCTGGGGCTGCTGGGGCTGTTTTATCAAACCTACGTCACCAAGGCCTACGCCGCGACGCGCAAAGCGGGCATAGTAGCTACGATCAGCTACACAGACATCATCTTTTCGACGCTATTTGGGCTGCTGCTAGGCGACGCCCTGCCCGGTTTCATGGCGCTTTCGGGCATGGCACTCATCATCGTCGCGGGCACACTTGTGGCGAACCGAAAGTAGCGTGCGATGAAACAAAAATTCTACTCCGCGTTTTGGCTGAAACATCTTGGCGTTTACTATATGCTCGTAGCGAGCTTTTATTTCGCGTTAAACGGCGCGCTAGCCAAAGTCATGGCGGAGCGGATGAGTAGCGCCGAGATCGTATTTTTCCGCAACGTCGTAGGCATCGCGATCGTGCTATTTTCGCTACGGCGGATAAAAAACCTGGGGCCGGGCGGTAAGCCGTGGCTGCTCGCGTTTCGCGGCTTTATCGGCAGCTGCGGGATCTTAGCGACCTTTTACAACATCGCTCACATCGATCTTGGCACCGCTTTTACCTTCCAAAAGACGGCGCCCATTTTCACCGCGCTATTTTCGGCGTTTTTCTTAGGCGAAAAGCTAAGCTCGCGTGGCTGGTTTGCGATACTGCTCGGATTTGGCGGAATTTTACTCGTCGTGCGCCCGCACATCGGCATCAGCGTAACCGATGCAGTGGGAATTTTCGGCGGCATGTGCGCGGGGCTTGCATACACGAGCGTGCGCGAGCTTCGCAAACACTACGCCACCAACATCATCGTGCTGGTTTTTGTCTCATCCGCGACCTTTCTAAGTGCTGCGATGATGATAACGGGCTGGGTGCTTGAAGGTAGCGAGGTCAAAATTTTAGGGCTTTTCGGCGGGGCGGATTTGGCGAGGCTTGCTTACTTCAACCCGCCAAGCCTTTTTGGCTGGGTGCTAGTGGCGCTTCTGGGCGTCAGCGGTATCTACTTTCAAATTTACATGACGCGCGCTTACGCCGCTTCGCGCAAAGCTGGCATCGTCGCCGCGATCAGCTACAGCGACATCTTATTTAGCATGGCGCTCGGCATTATGCTAGGCGATCATCTGCCCGGTCCAATCGTGCTAGCGGGCATCGCGGTGGTAATTTTAAGCGGAATTCTAATCGCCCGTGAGCGCTAAATTTAAATTTAAAACCGATTCAAACGCGGTGCGAGACTAAATTTAAATACGCACCGAGCCCGTGCCAAATTTCAGCGATATAAAAGTCTTAAAAAGCTAAGATTGCGATAAAGTTCTACGGCGTAGAAATATTTTTCGATGGATTTAAATTTTATGCATTTTATCGGTATCGACATCGGTTCGACCTCATCAAAGGTCGCCGTTATGAACGAACGCGGCAAATTTTGCGAGCTGTTTTTGCTACCTAGCGGCTTTAGCGCGGTCAAAGTCGCGCGGCAGATCAAGCAAAATTTAGAGCAAAAAGGCTACGCAGGGGGCTTCGTAACGGCTACGGGCTACGGACGCGTCAGCGTAGACTACGCACAGCTTAGCATGAGCGAAATTTTATGCCATGGCCTTGGGGCGCACTTTTTGTTCGAGAAAGACTGCACCGTCATCGACGTGGGCGGGCAGGACACCAAGGCTATCAAAATAGAAGGTGGCAAGCCTACGGACTTCATCATGAACGACAAATGCTCGGCCGGCACGGGCAAATTTTTAGAGATCAGCGCGGGGCGTTTGGGCCTCGATCTGAGCGAAATTTACAAAACCGCCCGCAAAAATCCCGCGATCAAACTAAGCTCAACCTGCACTGTTTTTGCCGAGAGCGAGATCGTCTCGCTAAGCGCAAACGGAGCCGAAACGAGCGAGATCGCCTACGCCATCGTGGACTCCTCGGCGCACAAGGTCGCCTCTCTCATCAAACGGCTGGAAAATCAAATTTATTTTTTAAGCGGCGGGCTTAGCAACGTGCCGCTATTTAAACAGCTTCTAGGCGAGCATCTGGGGGCTGAAATTTTTACTCACGAAAACGCGATCTACTGCGGCGCGATGGGCGCTTCGCTTATCGGCGCACGCAAAGCAAATGAAATTTCAAAGGAGACGAGATGAAGATGGATTTTGACGCGCTTAAAAAGCGCAACGCAATGGCTCTGCACGATCTAAAAGAGCAAGGCAAACACGTAGTGGGAATGTTTTGCACCTATTCGCCAAAGGAGCTCATTTACGCCGCAGGCGCCGTGCCGGTTGGGCTTTGCGCCTATGACGAAAGCCCGATAGACGCCGCTCATGCCGAGCTTCCGCGTAATCTTTGCCCGCTAATAAAGGCAAGCTACGGCTATGCAGTTACTAAAAAATGCCCCTATATGAACGCCAGCGATCTCGTCATAGGCGAAACGACCTGCGACGGCAAGAAAAAGATGTATGAGCTGCTGGCAAAACATAAGGACGTCCACGTGCTGCAACTACCGAATATGACCGGTGGCAAGAGCTTGGAGCTTTTTACCGACGAGCTTAGAGAATTTCGCAAAGTTTTAGAACAAAAATTTGATACGAAAATCACCGATGAAGCACTGCTCGATGCGGTGCAAATTTACAACGAAGAGCGCAAGGTAATGTTGGAACTTTTAGAGCTTGGCAAACTAAATCCGATGCCGGTAGCGGGCAGCGAAATTCATCAAATTTCATTTGCGAGCGACTTCATATACGATAAACGCGAAAAGCTTAAGATGATACGCGCCTACATAGCCGCCGCGAAGGAGATGACGCCGCCGAAAACTCGCAAAAAGCGGATCATTATCACAGGCTGTCCAAGCGGAGGCGTGTATGAAAAGGTTATCAAGCAGATAGAGGAGCTGGGCGCGGACGTGGTAGCCTTTGAAAACTGCTCCGGCACCAAAGGCTATCAAAACCAAGTGCAAACGAAGGGCGATCTGGTCGCAAATATCGCCGAACGCTACCTCAAAATCCCCTGTTCGGTGATGTATCAAAACGACGCCAGAGGCGATATTATAAAGGAATTTATCCACGAGTATCAAGCGGACGGCGTCGTTGATGTCGTGTTAAGCGGCTGTCACACCTACGCGATCGAGACAAACAAAATAAAGGAGGCAAGCAAAGAAGCGGGAGTAAGCTATATGAGTCTGGAGACTGACTACTCCAAACAGGACGTTGGGCAAATTCGAACGCGCCTAGAGGCGTTTATAGAACTGCTTTAAGCGGGTAGCTCGAAATTTTAAAATAAAGAGCTTTGTAAATTTAACAATCCAAAGAAAGGAGAGATTGCATGAAATTTAAAGAGATAGACGCATCTCGTCGCGGCTTTTTAAAAGGAGCTTTGGCAGCGGCAGCCATCGCCGGACCCGAATCGATGCTCGCCGGCTTCACGCCGTTTAAGCCTGATTCGCTGCAGGTTTGGTCGTGCGGAGGACTGTCCGAAGCTTTTGCGCAGATAAACGCAGCATACGAGTCCAAAACGGGGCATAATATCCAGTACACCGGCGCCTTTGCGGGTGCGCTCGGAAAGTCGCTGCTAGCCTTGCAGGGCAAGACGGAGGTTTTCGGCGCCCGCGTTTTGGAGCTAAGCCAAAAACTACGCAAGGCTGGCCTTAGCCTTCGCTTTAGACCGCTATGTTTTACCGACTACGTTTTAGTAGTGCCGAAGGGAAATCCCGCGGGCATTCGCGATCTGAAGGATCTAGCGGAACCCGGCGTGCGGGTGATGCTGCCGCTAAGGGCTTCGCCTCCGGGTAGCGGACCGGTAAAGGGAATTTTGAAAAATTCAGGTCTCACAGGGCCCGTTATGAAAAATATGGTCGCCAACGGAGCGTGCGTAATCACCATGATGTGCGATCTCGTAGACGGCAAGGGTGATGCGTCCATCATCGAAAAACGCCTAACGACGCACGATAGATTTAAAGACAAAATCGAATACATGCCTATCGACGAGAAACTCATCCCGCCGGGACCGCTTACCTTTACGCTAAATATCATGAAATACGTAAAAGACGAGAAGCTTGCCGATGACTTTGCGGACTTCGTCTGCTCGGACGGGCAGGAAATTTTCGAGCGGCACGGCTTTACCTCCATCCATTCGGCACGCGGGCTTGAACTCATAGAAAGGTTTGGTGTAAAAGATGTTTAGTATAGTAAATATGGCAAAGATGAAAAAAGTCTCTAGACTAACTAAAATTCGTCGTTTGGTGCAGCTGATTTTTATAGGCGCGATCGGGCAATGGGCGTATTACGGGATTTTTAGATGCCCATTTATCGTGCCTTTCGTAAACTGCCAATCCTGCCCGATCGTCACGTGTTGGGGGCGGATCGCGACCGTATTTTTTGGATTTTGGCTGTTTATACCCGTGCTGGTTATTTTCCTCGGGCGCGCGTTTTGCGGCTGGCTTTGCCCGGGCGGATTCGTAAATCAAATGCTCGGCAAATTTGCCGCTTTTAAGCTCAAGCTAAAAAATAACAGGAAGCTACGATATGCGCAAATAGGCATGGTTCTAGCCGTTTTGCTTAGCGCCGGCGTCTATTTTATCTACGGCAATCCTCGCGTCATGATCCCTATCCGCACCAGCGACGAGTATCTCAACGCCGTTATCATGTCCTTTAAATTTTCCGACTGGTACTGGACGGTTCGCACCGCCGTCGTCGTGGCCCTCATCGCCGCATCCTTGATCGTCGCAAATTTATGGTGCCGCTTCGCCTGTCCTAGCGGCGGCATAATGGAGCTGCTGCGTAAAATTTCAATATTTCGCATTTATAAAACAGACGCCTGCGATAACTGCAACGCCTGCTTGCGCAAATGCGAAATGGGCACTAGGCCCGACGAGATGAACTGCACGAACTGCGGCGATTGTATGGACGTTTGCCACGCGGACGCCATAAAATTCGGAAGGAAAAAAGATTGATGAATTTTTTCGCCAAACCCTCCTTCGACAACCACCCCTGCTTTAGCAAAAAAGCGTCCGCCGCCTACGGGCGCGTGCACCTTCCCGTAGCGCCGCATTGCAATATCCAATGCAATTTTTGCAACCGCATCTACGACTGCGCTAACGAAAATCGCCCCGGCGTAACGGGGAGGGTGCAAAGCCCGGATGAGGCCGTGGAATACGTGGAAAATCTATTTAAATTTAGACAAGATATCTCGGTCATCGGTATCGCAGGGCCCGGAGATCCTATGTGCGATGCCGATAAGACTCTAGCGACTTTTGAAAAATGCAAAGCCCGTTTCCCTCGCGCCCTACTTTGCCTATCCACAAACGGCCTATCTTTGCCCGAGCATGTGGATGATATCGTGCGCATCGGCGTGAGCCACGTGACGGTGACCGTTAATGCCGTAACGCCGGGCGTAGGCGGCAAAATTTATGCGTGGGTGCGCCACAAAAACAAAATTTACCACGGCGAAGAGGGCGCTAGAATTCTTGGGGAGCGCCAAGAGGAAGGGATCCGCAAGCTAAAAGAAGCCCGCATGATCGTAAAGATCAATACGGTCGTAATCCCCGGCGTTAATATGGATCACATACCACATATCGCAAAAAAGGCCAAAGAGTGGCAAGCCGATATCATGAACTGTATGGCGATGATCCCCGTGCATGATACCCCTTTTGCAAATATCAAATCGCCCTCAAACGAAGAAATTCGCAGTATGCGAAAGCTAATCGGCGGCTCAATGGCGCAGATGACTCACTGCAGCAGATGCCGCGCCGACGCATGCGGCAAGCTTTGCGAGAAATGAAGACCTGCTTTGCGGGTCTTTTATCCGGCTTAGAATACACTCTCATAGCGAACGTAAAATTTTATGTAAAGATTTAAATTTAAAATTTGTCTAAATTTAGAACTAGCAAGCAGCCGATAAGCGGCTTTTTGGCGGCGACGCTTTCTAAAAATTTAAAAACAATTTTTAAATAATATTATTTTGCTTTTATTTAACTTTGGGTATAATTCTCCCAAAATTAGGCATCAAAAAAACCGTATAACGGTAAAATAAAGGAGACATCATGGAAAACGTTTCAAGACGTGATCTGCTCAAAATGAGCCTAGTTGGCGCGGGTGCTTTAGCGCTCGGCTCCGTAAACGCAAACGCTGCGGTAAACTCAAAAGACGTCAAATTTGACGAAGAGTGGGACGTAGTTATCGTAGGCTCTGGCTTTGCAGGACTTGCGGCGGGTATCACCGCAGCCGAAAAAGGCAACAAAGTTCTAATCCTAGAAAAGATGGGACGCGTCGGCGGTAACTCCGTTATTAACGGCGGAATTTTCGCAGTTCCAAACAGCGACAAGCAAAAAGCCGAAGGCATCAAAGATAGCAACGAGCTATTTATCAAAGACTGCCTAAAAGCGGGTCGCGGCCTAAACCACGTAGATCTAATCGACACCATCGCTACTCGCGCGCAAGACGCATATAAACTAACTCTAAAATGCGGCGCTAAATACATAGATAAAGTTACTCACGCAGGCGGACACAGCGTACCTAGATCGCTTCAAACCGCTAACGGCTCGGGTTCTGGTATCGTTCAGCCGATGGTAGAATACTTTAAAAACCTACAAGGCTGCGAGCTAAGACAAAGAGCTAAATTTGACGAGTTCGTCCTAGGCGAAGACGGCGGCGTAGACGGCGTGATCATCAGAGAGGATTATAAATTCGACTCAAAGAGCCAAAAAGACGACGCCGAAAACACTACGGGAACTAAAAAGACGATAAAAGCTAAAAAAGGCGTAGTGCTAGCTGCGGGCGGATTTTGCCGCGACGTATTCTTTAGACAAGTTCAAGATCCGTCTATCCTGCCTACTACGGATAGCACTAACCACCCGGGCGCAACAGCAGGCGCTATGAAAGAGGCGTTTAGGATCGGCGCTACCCCTGTTCAGCTAAGCTGGATACAATTCGGTCCATGGGCATGCCCTGACGAAAAAGGCTTTGGCGTAGGCTCTATGTTTAACGTAAACGGAAGCTTCCGCTACGGAATTTCAGTCGATCCAAGAACCGGCAAACGCTATATGAACGAGCTAGCAGACCGCCGCACACGCTCCCAAGCTATGTTTAAAGTAATCGACGCAAAAGCAAATATCTATCCTATCAACTTCTGCGATAGCGAGGGCGTAAAAAACATGGTCATACCTGAACACTACACTAAACCGCTAGAATCAGGCGTACTAAAGAAATTTGAAACTCTAGACGAACTAGCGGCTTTTTATAAAATCCCTGCCGCAGAGCTTAAAAAGACCATCGAGAGATATAATAGCTTCGTTAAATCGGGCAAAGACGAGGACTTTGGCAAACCTATGGATAAAACCACTACAAACGGCGTAGATATCTCTAAACCGCCATTCTACGCTATGCGCGGTACGCCAAAACTCCACCACACTATGGGCGGTATCGACATCAATACCAAAGCTCAGGTTATCTCGCTACAAACAGAGATGCCGATTCCAAGACTATTTGCCGCAGGCGAGATCACAGGCGGCGTACACGGAGCTAGCCGCTTAGGTAGCGTGGCGATCGCAGATTGTCTAACGTTTGGTATGATAGCCGGTGAGAATATAGGCTAATTTGCGGCGTCTTTCGGACGCTTTTTGCGGAGCTTGCTAAAATTTTGCTTGGCAGACTATTTTGTCTAGCCTGCGCAAAATTTTAGCCGCGCAACCCCAAAAATCGCCTCGAAATACTTGCAAATATTATTTCGTATCGCAGGCTAAATTTAAGATTAAATTCGAGAATTCGGCTTGCGATACTTTTAAATTTAAAGCCGAATTTGCAGTTAAATTTGTAAATTTGACATCCGAAAGGAATTCGCATGAAACATAAAGCGTTTCTCGCCTTGTGCGCATCTATGCTACTATGCTCTTTTGCATTTAGCGCAGGCGCGCCAAGCGCAAAGATAACGTCTTTAGTCGATCTTAACGTCACCGACGAGCTGCGAGCCAAACACCCTTTAAAACCTCATCACGAAAAGCTAAGCTTCACCTGTCTTGATTGTCACGAAGGACAAGGAAACGACGCTAGTAAATTTAAATCCATAGGCGATAAAGGCTGTTTGTCCTGTCACGGCGACAAGAAAAAGATAGCTAAAAGACTAGAATACATGGATCTGCTAAAAGCAAATCCCCACAACTCGGTTCACGACGGCCCTACGCTATACTGCGACGAGTGCCACAACGAGCATAAAAAATCAACCAATATGTGCACGGAGTGCCACGAACACGAAGTTCCGCAATGGATGGGGGTAACGCCATGAAAATTTCAAAGAAAGTACTAGCGCTTATTATATTAGTAAGCGGCATTATAGGGTTTTTAGTGGTACTTCCCGTGCATTACGCCCTAGAAGAAACTAGCGGAGAGAAGTTTTGCGTAGTATGCCACGAGATGGATCCTATGGTTATAGCTTATAGTAACGACGTACATAGCGGCAAAGGCAAAAGCGGAGTAAGGGCTAAATGCGTAGACTGCCACATACCTCACGACAACCTAGCCAAATACGTCCTAGTTAAAGCCAAAAACGGACTAATGGAGGGATATATTCATTTCTTCAAAGACCCGGAGGCTATAGACTGGCATAAAAATAGAGAAAAAAGAGAGCACTTCGTATTTGACAACGGTTGCGTTAGCTGCCATACGAATTTGGTGGATAATAAGCTAACGAGCCCGCAAGCTCAAAAGATGCACGCTCACTATCAAAGCTTGCTAAATACGGATAAGCAACTAACCTGCGCTAGCTGTCACGCCGAGGTAGGCCACAGCGGGCTAAACAATATGCTAAACTACTGGAAGCCTGAATACAAAATCTACGAAAAGAAAGCCGCAATCAAAAAAGAAGAGATAAAAAAGGCTTATTTCGGGGAGGATTATGTGGGGCCGAAAGAGGTGAAGACTGAAGATAAAGAAGGCAATGCCACCAAAAAGTAGGCTAAAATGAAGAAAATTTTGCTCGTTAGCGACGACGTGGAGATGCAACTAAGTCTCAACGCCGCGCTTTAGCAAGGATCCGGTAAATTTTAAATCAGTAAAATTTCGCGCGATAACGGGAGTTTATCTCCCGTTACGATCTTCGTAAACAGACTATCTCTACGCTTTATAAGAAAATTTACTACGCCAAATACGACTACTTTATAATCAAACTTTTACCCAAAAAATTTTATCTCTCGTATTTAGAAGCTGCCGAATTTTATTCGGGAATAAATTTTAGCCAAAGCTCGCATCCACTCAGCTCAAAACATAAAATTTAAAATAAGCCGTTTTCGATATAATTTTCAAAAATTTTGGAGCGGAAAATGAACAGAAAAGAGCTTCTGGGCGGCGCAAAACGTATCGTCGTAAAGATCGGTACTTCAACGCTTACGAACGGCGACGGCTCGCTAAATGAGCGACTCATCAAAGGTCTAGTCGCGCAAATTTGCAAACTAAAAGATGCGGGCTTTTGCGTGGCTTTGGTAAGCTCGGGTGCCGTGGGCGCGGGCATGGGACTACTCGGCGTCGCGCAAAGACCTAAAATTTTAAGCCGCAAACAAGCTCTGGCGGCAGTCGGGCAGGTCGCGCTGATGCATCTTTACGAGCGGCTGTTTTGGGCGCATGACCGCATTATCGCGCAGCTGCTGCTAAGCCGCGGCGATTTTAGCGACAGAGCGCGCTATCTTAGCGTGCGAAACGTCTGCGCAGAACTGCTCTCGCGCGGCATCGTGCCGATTATCAACGAAAACGATCCCGTCGTAGCAGATGAACTGAAAGTGGGCGATAACGACACGCTAAGCGCGCTCGTTGCGGGGCTAATCGATGCCGATCTGCTCGTGATTTTAAGCGACATCGACGGACTGTACGACAAAAATCCGAGCGAGCACGCAGACGCGAAACTTTTAAGCTTTATCGAAAAAATAGACGAACGCATCATCAAAATGGCAGGCGGCGAGGGCAGTAAATTCGGCACGGGCGGCATGGCGACCAAGATCGCGGCGGCGCAAATGGCAAATCAGATCGGCACGAGCCTGATCATCGCGAACGGGCGTACGGACGGAATTTTGCTTAAAATAGCGGTGGGCGACGAGGTCGGCACCCTCTTTAGCGCGGGCGCAGCGCGGCTTAGCTCGCGTAAATACTGGCTCGCATACGGCGCGATTAGCAAAGGCGCGGTGATTATCGACGCGGGTGCGGCAGAGGCGATAAAATCGGGCAAAAGCCTGCTTGCGGTCGGGATTGCCGAGGTGCGCGGCGAATTTGAGCGCGGCGAGATCGTAAACGTCTGCGCGACTGACGGCAAGCTGCTGGCGCACGGCATTAGCAACTATTCAAGCTGCGAGCTTGCGCGCATAGCGGGAGTAAAAAGCGATGAGATAGAGCAGGCTTTAGGCTACAAAAGCGACGATGACGCGATCCACGCGGATAATATCGCGCTACAATGAAATTTTAGCCGTGTTCGCGCGTTTAAATTTTAAACGGAGGGCGAAGATGAAAAAGATTATATTTTTTGCGCTACTTTTGGCAGGTGCGGCGTGGGCGTGCAAAGAGGCAAATCCCGCTAGAATTTTTATAGCGGCTAACGACGAGGATCAAGGCGGCACGCTAAACCGCGCCGAGTGGGAGAAAGCGGTAGCCCCAAAGAATATCAAGCTAAAATTTACGGCGCAAGACGCGGCGTGGACGGCGAAATTTGACGAACCGGACGCCGATAAAAACGGCGAGCTAGATGTTCTTGAGCTGCGCGGATATGAGCTGGTGGATTACGTAAAAGCGCCATGCGCAAATTGGAATGATAAAGTTGGATATAATGCCGAGAAATAGCTAAAGAAGGGATTTATGGCATGAGTTTGGCTGATAGTAAATTTACAGCATAGGGAGAAATCTTTGAGAAAATGAATAAAAGCATACTTTACAACACTGCCGCAAGTACGGCAGTGGCGATATTCTTTGCTAGACTAGCCCGCGTAGCTTGCTATTTTTTATAAGTCAAGGAAACAAAATGAGTGAAATTTTGAATGAAAATATAGAATTTGGAGTGTCTTTCCTTTCGGATACTCGCTTAATTCATAGCGATGAGACCTCCAAATTGGTACTATTATAACAAAAGATGATTAAATGTATCTTGAAAGTGTAATCTGTAAAAAACTATGTGAAAACTTAGACTGTGACGCAACGAAAATGCCGGGCTTTGGTAAACTTAAAAATTCTATTGCACTGCTTCACAATAAATATTTGTTGGGTGCTTGCAAAGAAGCTGCCGTCATTATTAAAAAATATGCCAAAAATAATGTTGACATCTTTGATTTAGTCATTTCAATCTATAATAAACGCATAAAATCGCACCACGAAATGTTTTTAATCATCCATATTTTTGAAACGGCATTGCGTTCTAAAGTTGCACTAGTACTATCTGAAATTTATAGTTCAAATTCTAACGCCGACGACTGGTTTTTATACGGAAAAAATGCGAAGCTAATAAAACAAGCTGCCCACATAGCGCAGACCAAAAAGGTTAATCTAACAGAGCAAATGAATAGCTTTGAGGTGCTTGATTTATTTACGCTAGGTGATTTGCAAAACGTCATAGGCTCGAATTGGAGCGATTTCAGAGATATTTTTGCAAGCGTGTGCGAATACAAGGGGCAAAAGTTGCCAGAATACGGCACAAAAAATAGTCTTTTAAATGTATTTTCTATGATTCGTAAGGCACGCAATGATATCTTTCACAATAATCCGCCAAAAACAAAAGCAAAATCAATAACTGTAAATATTGAAATTTTGCTATTACGACTGGGGTTTAACCTAAATGATGCATTTAAAAATATATCAAATTTAAACCATATGGTAAACTTAAAATATAAATATGATTAAGGAGCGAAAATGAACGAAATTTTAGATATCTGTAAGCGCGCAAAGGCCGCTTGCGGCGAGCTTTTGAGACTTGGTAGCAAGGCTAAATTTGAAATTTTAAACGCCGTGGCGGATGAGCTGCTCGCACAAAAGGACGCGATAAAAGCGACAAACGCCAAAGACCTTACAAACGGCGAGAGATCAGGCTTGAACGCAGCGCTGCTAGACCGTCTAAGGCTAACCGACGCCCGTATCGAGGCGATGGCGCAGGGCGTGCGCGAAGTGGCGGGATTTGCAGAGGTCGTGGGCGAGAATCTAGGCGGCTGGAGCCATCCAAACGGCATGCAAATCAGCCGCGTGCGCGTGCCACTGGGTGTGCTCGGCATCATCTACGAGAGCCGTCCAAACGTCAGTATCGACGCGGCGGCTCTGGCGCTAAAAAGCGGCAACGCAGCGATCCTGCGAGGCAGTGCAAGCGCGCTAAATTCAAACATCTTTTTAGTAAATTTATTTAACGAAGCCGGGGCGAAATTTGGCTTACCGACGGGTGCAGTGCAGCTCGTGGAGAGCGCCGAACGCGAAGTAGTGGCGAAAATGGCGAAAATGAGCGAGTATATCGACGTTTTGATACCGCGCGGCGGCAAGAGCTTAAAAGATTTTATCGCGCAAAACGCGACCGTACCGATCATCATGACGGGTGAGGGAGTTTGCCACATCTTTGTCGATGAGAGCGCAAATTTGAGCGAAGCGGCAAAGATAATCAAAAACGCCAAAACCCAGCGCCCAAGCGTCTGCAACGCCGTAGAGTGCGTGCTTTTACATGAGCGCGTGGCGGGCGAAATTTTACCTGAGCTGGTGCGTGAGATGCCGGAGGTCGAGTTTCGCGTGAGCGAGCAGCTTTTGGGCGCGTGCGAGTCGGAGCTGCGAGGCACTAAAAACGTCAAAACGGCTAGTGAGAGCGACTTTGGCGCCGAATTTTTGGATCTCGTGCTAGCCGTGCGCGCGGTGCGGGATACAGGCGAGGCGATTAGCTTTATAAACGCGCATTCTAGCGGGCATTCGGACGCGATTTTAAGCGCGGATTACGCGACCGTCGAGCGATTTTTAAACGAAGTGGACAGCGCAGTCGTCTATGCCAACGCCTCGACGCGCTTTAGCGACGGCAGCGAGTTTGGATTCGGCGGCGAGATCGGCATCAGCACGCAAAAGCTGCATGCCAGAGGGCCGATGGGGGTGAGGGAGCTTACGACCTATAAATACGTCGTCCGAGGCGGCGGGCAAATTCGTTAGCGGCTCGTCTTTTTCAAAAGGATCATCTTGCGAGCGCTTTTGAGAGAAATTTTGCTTCTCTTGCGCTCGCAACTGCAAGCAGAAGTCTAGCTTGCGCAAAATTTTAGCTTCTAACTCAAAAAATCGCCTCGAAATACTTGCAAATTTTATTTTATATCGCAGACTGAATTTGGTCTGCGATACTTTTACCTAATAAACTTGAAATTTTATAAATCACCTCTGTTAAAATTTTAAAAATATATGACGCTAAAGCTTTGCCATACAGGCGAAATTTTGTATCACGTCTTACTAAAATTTAGAATTTTTAATAAAAATTATATATTCCGCACGATATAATCGCGCATCTGCTCGCAGCGCGAGCGATAGCTAAATTTCAAGGAGATTCAATGAAAATATTTAAAGCCCTGCTCGCAACAGCGCTGATCACCGCCACCCTAAGCGCTAAGACGCTCAAAGAGGGCACGCTCATAATAGCCACGGAGGGGACTTACTCGCCGTATTCTTTCTATGACGATAAAAATAATCTTACCGGCTTTGATGTCGATATCGCTCGCGCACTAGCAAAAGAGCTAGGGCTAAAGGCGGAATTTTTAACCGCGCCGTGGGATGCGATGCTCGCGGCATTTGACGCAGGCAAAGCGGACATAGCGATGAATCAAGTAAGCATCACGCAGGAGCGTAAGAAAAAATATAATTTCAGCGAGCCTTATACCGTGGCTTATGCTGCGCTAGTAGTGCGAGCTGATAACGAGGAGATTAAGAGTTTTGCGGATCTTAAAGGCAAAAAAAGCGTCCACTCCGCTACCAGTAACTGGGCTGACATGGCACGCAGCTATGGCGCCGAGATCGTTACAGCAGACGGATTTAGCAAGGGCGTGGAGCTCATCATAGCTCGTCGCGCAGACGCTACGATCAACGATAACATCACATTTTTCGACTATATGAAGCAGCGCCCGAACGCCCCGCTAAAGATCGCAGCTCAAGGCAATGAGCCGATCTATTCCGCCGTGCTGCTTAAAAAGGATGATGAGCTGACGGCGCAGATAAATTCCGCGCTAAAATCGCTAAAGCAAAAAGGCGTGCTGAAAGAAATTTCACTTAAATATTTTGGCAAAGACATTACGGAATAAATTCTACGACCGCTTAGTTGAAGCGTGGAATTTTAAACTTAGCTGAGCGGAATTTTGCATTTTAAATTTCGCTCATAAAATTTTGGAGGAATTATGAAAAATTTAATAAAAACTTTGCTTGCGTGCGCGCTTTTAATATGCGGCGCAAACTCTAAAACACTACGCGAAGGCACGCTTAAAGTAGCTACGGAAGGCACCTTTTCGCCATTTTCGTATTATAACGACAAAAATGAGCTCGTAGGATACGACGTAGATGTCGCGCGCGCAGTCGCCGAAAAGCTTGGTCTAAAAATAGAATTTCTAACTGCGCCTTGGGATGCGATGCTTGCAGCATTTGATGCAGGCAAAGCAGACGCTGTGTTTAATCAAGTAAGCATCACTGACGAGCGCAAGAAAAAATATGAGTATTCTGTGCCCTACACCGTCGTTTACGGAGCTATCATCGTGCATAAAGATAACAACGACATTAAAAGCTTCGAGGATTTAAAAGGCAAGAAAAATGCAGACTCCGCTACCAGCAACTGGGCGCAAGTCGCTAAAAAATACGGCGCGCAAAACGTAACTGTAGATAGTTTCGCTAAAAGTATGGAGCTGCTGATCGCTCGCCGCGTAGATACCGTCGTGCGCGATAATACCGTATTTTACGACTTTTTAAAGCAGCGCCCGGACGCTCCGATTAAAATCGCCGCAAAGCTAAAAGATGTCGATTATAGCGCTGCAATCGTGCAAAAGGGCAATAAAGAGCTCGCAGATCAAATCAGCAAAGCCTTAAACGAACTCAAAGCCGAAGGCAGGCTAAAAGAAATTTCGCTTAAATATTTCGGCAAAGATGTGAGTGAATGAACGAAACAAGCAGAATTCTAGAGCTTGTTAGCAGCTCGCTAGAGCCGATGGCGCTAGCCCTGCTGCAAGTTACGATCCCGCTTACGATAATCTCATTTCTGCTCGGGCTCGTGCTTGCGGTGCTGACGGCGGTCGCACGCATCGCAAATTTTAAAATTTTAAAGCAGCTAAGCGAAATTTATATTTGGATTTTTCGCGGCACTCCGCTTTTGGTGCAGCTTTTTATCGTCTATTTCGGACTTCCAATCGTTGGGATCACACTTGATGTTTGGGCTGCTGCGATCATTACCTTTAGCCTCAATATCGGCGCTTACGCTTCAGAGGCGGTGCGAGCTGCGATCCTATCAGTGCCAAAGGGGCAATGGGAGGCGGCTACCTCTTTAGGCATGAGCTATGCTAAAATTCTGCGCCGCATTATCGCTCCGCAAGCAGCGCGCATATCGCTGCCGCCGCTATCAAATATATTTATCTCTACGCTTAAAGACACTTCGCTCGTAGCCTCGATTACGATGGTCGATATGTTTATGGTCGCTCAACGTATTGCTGCGCGGGCATTCGATCCGCTTACGCTATACGTGCTGGCGGCGCTATTTTATCTAGCAGTTTGCACCCTTCTTACGTTCTTACAATCCAAGCTAGAGCGACGATTTTCAAGGTTCGTGTGATGATAAAATTTACGAACTTAACTAAGCGCTTCGGTGATCACGTCGTGCTAAATGGGCTAAGCTTAGAATTTCGCGACGGGCAAACGACAGTGATTTTAGGAAGCTCCGGCTCCGGCAAATCCACGATGCTGCGCTGCATAAATCTGCTCGAAATTCCAAGCGGCGGCGAGCTACAGCTAGGCGAGTTTAAGATAAATTTCGACGCTCAGCATAAAACAAGCGAATATCATCCATTCCGCGCGCATACGGGCATGGTTTTTCAAAGCTTCAATCTCTTTCCGCACCTCAACGTCTTGCAAAACGTCATCGAAGCACCCGTACACGTGCTAAAGCAGCCACGCGAGCTTGCCGAAGCAAATGCAATGGCGCTGCTAAAAAAAGTCGGTATGGCGGATAAAGCTGGCGCGTATCCAGCTCGCCTCTCCGGCGGTCAGAGCCAGCGCGTGGCGATCGCGCGGGCGCTTGCGATGCAGCCTGAGTTTTTGCTACTGGACGAGCCTACGAGTGCGCTTGATCCCGAGCTTGAGGCGCAGGTGCTAAAGACTATCGCCGAGCTTGCCGCAGAGGATCGCTCGCTTATCATCGTCACGCACAATATGGGCTTTGCGCGCAAGATCGCAGATAGAATTTTATTCCTAGACGGCGGAGTTATCGCATTCGACGGCGACGCAGAGGAATTCTTCGGTAGCGGCGACGAGCGCATAGCTAAATTTATCGGAGCGATGAGCTTTTAAATCCATTAAATTTTAAGGAGAAAAGATGAAAATAGATACCCTAATCGTAAAGGGCATAGAGGCCAAGTCCAACCCTCACAATGCGGTGATTCCGCCGATATATCTAGCCAGCACCTTCGTGCAAGAAAGCTTGGATGATTTCGGCAAATACGCCTATTCGCGTGGCGCAAATCCTACGCGCAACGCCTTTGAAGAGCTTTTTGCAAAATTTGAAGGCAGCAAATACGCCTTCGCGCTAGCCTCGGGCATGGCGGCTACGAGCGCTGCATTTGCGCTGCTTAAAAGCGGCGATCGCGTGCTGCTAAATAACAACGTCTACGGCGGTACCTATCGCTACGTAAGCGGGATTTTTAAAAATCAAGGGATCAATTACGACTTGGTGGACGATCTAAATTTGATCACCGAAATTCCAAGCGACGTTAAAATGGTATTCATCGAAACACCATCAAATCCGCTTTTGCGCGTAACCGACATTGAGCGCATCAGCGAGCTCGCGCACAAAAACGGCGCGCTTGTGGTGATGGATAATACCTTTTTAACCCCGTATTATCAGCGCCCGCTAGAGCACGGCGCAGACGTCGTAGTTTATAGCGCGACCAAATACATAGGCGGGCATGCCGATCTGATCGCCGGCATCGTTACGACGAATGACGACGAGCTTGCCGCAAGAATTCAGTTTATGAAAAACACTCTGGGCGCGACGCTATCGCCTACCGACGCGTATTCGCTCATACGCGGGCTTAAAACACTAAGCGTGCGCTTCGACCGTCAGAGCGAAAATACGCTAAAGATAATAGAATTTTTACGCGGCAATCCTGCGGTAGAGGCGGTAAATTTCGCAGGCTCGCATTCTGAGAGCGAGAAAAAGATACAAGATCGCCAAGCTAGCGGCATCGGAGCGGTCATCTCGCTGGTACTTAAGCCGCAATACGACTATAAAACCTTTGCGCGCAGCCTTGAGCTATTTGATCTAGCCGTGAGCCTGGGCGGCGTAGAGAGCCTGATCTGCCACCCCGCGTCGATGACGCATGAGAGCTATCCGCGCGAGCTGCAAGAGCGCATCGGCATCAGTCAAAATTTGCTGCGCCTAGCCATAGGCATCGAAAACGCGGACGATCTCATAGCAGACCTTGCCGCCGCGCTAGAAAAATCTAAAAAATAGGCGGCGCGAAATTTGCGCAAGCTCGCGAAATTTCTATACAGGCTTGTAAAATTTACGCGAGCGCGCAGAATTCATGCCAAAATTTAGTCCGAAATCCTTATAGCTTCGCTCGTGAAGCTATAAGGGCGCCGGTTTTTACGGACCGGCACGCAGGGTGGGTTTAAAAAGACCTCCTACCGCTCATTTCATTTTCTAAAAATTCCTTTTCGCAAAACCTATGTCTATTTCCTCGCGGGCTAAATTTTGTATGAATTTTCACTCGTTAAATTTTACAAGGCGTGCGGCTTTGCGTAAAATTTAAATTTAAAAATTCCGCCACTACGCCGCTGAAATGAAATTTTAATTTATATGCACGGCAAGATTTATCCAGACCTCTTGTTAAAACACATCGTTTAAATTTAATTTGGATAAATCTATCTAACCGCCGTTTGATATTGCCGAGTGGGGAGCTTAAATTTAATCAAAATTTTAAAGACGGCGGCGGATCTGTGCCCCACCGCGCCAGCTATTTGCAATCGCTCGGTTTAAAATTTGATGAGCCAAATTTTAAACTGGACAAATTTAAGCCCCGTCCTGCTCAAAATTTAAAATTTCGCGCCGTTTAAATTTCGCTTAAAATTTTAGCCGCGTTTTAAATTTAGCGTAGCTACTTCAGCTCGCCCCAGCGCTTGGCGATGTTTAGGCTCGTCTTTAAGGGCACGTTCAGGCTCGCCGCACTTTGCATAATCTCTTGCGCGCGCTCGCCGAAGCTCTGCGCCGCCTCGTCCCGCACCTCGAAAATCAGCTCATCGTGGATCTGCAATATCAGCCGCGCTTCGCCACTTAGCAGCGGCGAAATCTCAACCATCGCCTTTTTGATGATGTCGGCGGCGGAGCCTTGAAATTTCGTATTCACCGCCTCGCGCTCGTAACTCGCATAGACCATGTTGTTGCGCGCGTTTGCGAAGTCGAAATAGCGCCTGCGCCCAAAAAGCGTGCTTACGTAGCCGTCCTCTTTCGCGTCTGATTTTATGCTTTGCAAAAAATCCTTGATCGTAGAAAACGCCGCGAAATAGCGCTCGATATAGCCCTTCGCCTCGGCGCGCGCGATGCCTAGGCTGTCGCTTAGCTTGCCCGCGCCCATGCCGTAGATGAGGCCGAAATTTATACTCTTTGCGATCGTGCGGTGCGCGGGCTGCGCGTCGCCGAAAATACTGATCGCGGTGCGCGCGTGAATGTCCTCATCCGCCCTAAACGCCGCCAAAAGCGCAGGATCGCGCGAAAAGTGCGCGAGCAGGCGCAGCTCGATCTGCGAGTAATCAAGCGAGATCAGCGAGTAGCCTTCGTCTGCTAGGAAGCAGTCTCGCACGTCCTTCGCAAAGGTGCCGCGCGCAGGGATATTTTGCAGGTTCGGATTTTTGCTCGCTAGCCGCCCGGTAGCCGTGCCGGTCTGCAAGAAATTCGATCTGACGCGGTTTTGCGGATCGGCAAGAGCAAGCTGTAGCAGCGGCTCGCAGTAGGTGCTTTGCAGCTTAAACAGCTCGCGGTAGTCTAAAATTTTATCCACCGCGGGATGTAGCGCGGTAAGATCCTTCAGCACGCTTTCGTCGGTGCTATAGCCCGTCTTTGTGCGCTTCGCCGCAGGAAGCCCGAGCCGCTCGAAAAGCACGGCGCCAAGCTGAGCGGGAGAGTTGATATTAAACTGCTCGCCGCAAAGCTCATAAATTTCATCCGTGAGCGCTCGTAGGGACTTTTCGTTGCGCCCGATTAGGCGCTTTATCATCTCCGCGTCGATCTTGATGCCGCATCTTTGCATCTGCCAAAGCACCCGCACGAACGGAAACTCAAGCTCCTGCGCGAGCTTAAAAAGCGCGGGTTCGAGCAGCTGTTTGAGCTTAAAATACAACCTCAGCGTCACCCACGCATCCTCGCTCGCATAGATCGTAGCGGCGTCCAGCTCCACGGAGGCGAAGGTCTCGCCCTTTTTGACGACGTCGCCGAAATGCACGGTCTCATACCCAAGATACCGCGGCGAGATAGAGTCCATCCCCACGGCGTTTGCGGGATCGAGCAGCCACGCTAGCACCATCGTATCGGCAAAACGCGCAGGCGGTTCGATATTAAAATTATTTTTCACGATCTCAAAATCGTATTTTAAATTTTGCCCCACGACATATCCGCGAAACAGCGAGCCGATCGCAGCCTTTGCCGCGTCCGAAGAAATTTGAGCAGGAGCGCCCAAATAGCTGTGCGCGAGCGGGACATAATAAGCGCGCTCCTCATTAAACGCAAACGAAAAGCCCACGATCTTGGCGCTCTTGCTATCGACGCTAGTGGTTTCCGTATCGAAGCTCACCAAGGTCTCGGCGCTGACGCCTTCGCACAGCCTTGCAAGCTCCGCGGCATCGGTAATGCAAATGGGCTCAAAGGGCGTTTTAAAAGCGCTCTCGGAATTTTGTCCGATTGAAGAGGAGCCGCCTGAGATAGAATTTTGCCCGTCTAGCCCCCCTACTGCAGCGTCCAAGATAGAGCCGCCGCGAGACGGCTCTGCGCCGGAGCCTTTGCCGCCCGCGCCCAAAACGGAGCTTTTTGCGCCCATGCCTTTGCCCTCGCTCCAAAGATCAAGCCCGTTTTGCTCCTGCAAGCTTAACGCCGAAAGAAGCCTATTTAGCGCGTAGTCTTTTAAAATTTCGCGGATTTTAAAAAGCGGATTTTGCTGCGGAAATTTCGCATCATCCAAAGGCGGGATTTCCAGCTCGTCGTAAAGCGTAGCCAGGCGCTTGCTTATGTAGGCGCTCTGCTTACCTTCTATCAGATACTCGCGCTGTTTGTTCTGCGGCAGGCGATCTAAATTTGAATAGATCCCATCAAGCGAGCCCCATTCGTCTAAAAGCTTCTTCGCCCCCTTATCGCCGATGCCGCGCACGCCCGGGATATTATCGGCGCTATCGCCGCAGATCGCTAAAAAATCCACGATCTGCTCGGGATAGACGCCGTAGCGCTGCAAGCACTCGTCCCTGCCGTAAAGCATCTTTTTGCCGTGGCTGTAAATTTTAACGTTTTCGCCGATGAGCTGATACAAGTCCTTGTCGGAGGTAACGATGTTGATTTTATGCGTGGCGCCGTGCTTTTTGACGACGCTTGCGATGAGATCGTCCGCTTCGTAGCCCTCGCGTCCGAGCGAGTAAAGCCCCATCTTTTCGATCATCTCGATGCAGACCGGCAGCTGCTGCAAAAGCGCGGGCGGCGGGGCTTGGCGGTTGGTTTTGTAGTTGGGATCGATATCCGAGCGGAAGGTCTTACCCTTGCTATCCAGAGCGAAAATTATATAATCGCTCTTAAATTCTTTCGAAAGATTTGCGATGAAGCTCGCAAATCCGCTCACCATGCCGCTGGGTTTGCCGTCTTTGGTCTTAAGCCCGCTCATAGCGTAGTAGAGCCTGAAAAAAAAGCCGAACGTATCGATGATCGTGATGGTCTGCATAATGGTCCTCGGATTTAAAATTTTAACGCGTAGTGTATTAAAATTCGGCTAAATTTACAAATTCCAAATAGGACTTGATCTGCCTCATTTCAAAATTTTAAAATTTGCTATATAATCGCGCGAAATTTTAAAAAAGGATCAAGTATGGATTTTTTCACAGACTGGCAGGAGTTTGACGCAGCGGGCGCTACGGTGAAATTTTATAAAAAATTACAAGGCGGCGTGGAGTACATCGGCTTTGATTCGCGCAAATGCATCCCGCCCGAGCCTATGGTAAATGCGCTGGTGGCGCTAAATTTCGTAAAAGACGAAACCAAAAAGGTCGTCATGCTCAATCATAAATTTCCGATGGGGCTGATCCCAAAAATCGAGTCTAAATTTGACATTGCCCGCGAGGATCTGGATGGAGATGCGGTCAAGCTCACCATCAGCCTAAAACCGGGCGCGGTCAATGAGGGCTTTGACACCGACGCGAAGTGCCACGGCTAAAGTGTTTTAAAATTTAGATGAATATCACGACCTTTTCGCCGCCGTTTCGCATCGTAGGCGGCTATTTTATCTGCGGCTTTATCTTTTTGCTGTTAAGCGCGGCGAGCTTTTTAAAGGCCGATTTCGGCGCGATCCAGGCGCCGCAGACAGCGAGCTTTTTTCACGTATTTTTGCTGGGTTTCGTAATCAGCATAATCATCGGAGCGCTCTATCAGCTTACTTCGGTCATTATCCAAAAGGAATTTTTCACCGTCAAATTTGCGTTTTTAAATCTCTTTGCTTACACTGCGGGCGTGGCGCTGCTAAGCGCGGGATTGCTACTTTCAAGCATCCCTTTGATGCACGCAGGCGGCGCCGTTTTACTGCTTAGCCTATTTTATTTTACGATCTGCTACGCACTAAGCTTCATCGGCACGCCCAAATGGAGCTTCCCTGCCGTTGCGCTTGCGATCTCGGCTGCGTTTTTGGCGGTAGGGATCAGCCTTGGCTTCGCGCTCGTGCTAGCTCTTAGCGGCGTGGAGGTTTTCGGAGTATATTTTTCAGAAATTTTATCCTATCACATATACTTCGTGCTAGGCTTCGTGTTTTTCGTCATCGTAGGCGCTGCGTGCGTGCTGCTGCCGATGTTTAGCCTGGCGCACGATCTAAGCTTCGCGCTGGCAAAAGCTTCACTGGCGCTGTATCTGCTCGCGGGGCCGTTTTTGCTAAAAGACTTTGGAATTTTCATCGCACTTGCTGCGCTTGCGAGCTTTGCGGCTCAGGCGATCTATATCCTAGCCAGGCGCGTACGAAAAGCGATCGATTATTGGAATTTAAACGTCTATATCTCGCTGGCGGCTTTGGGATTTAGCGCGGCGTTTTGGCTCGCAGGTCGCGCGGATGCGGCGGCGTTTTGGCTGCTATACGGCTTTTTGTTCGCTTTCATCGTCGCGCACCTTTATAAAATCGCGCCCTTTCTCATCTGGTACCACTACGTCTCGCCCTTCGTCGGCAAGCGCAAAATCCCTATGCTTGAGGATATGATAATCAAAAAGATCGCCTACGCAGCCTGCGTGCCGAACGTCTTAGCGCTTGCGTGCGCGGGCTTTGGAGCGCTAACGCCCGCGGTGATCTTACAAGCAGCAAGCATAATTTTGGTGCTAATCAACATCGTAAATATCTTTAACTACATAAAATTTGGAGAGGAAAAATGAAAGTAACGAAGGAGCAAATTTACGACGCGCTTCGCGCCGTTGTCGATCCCGAGGTGGGCTTTGACGTCGTGTCGCTGGGACTTATTTACGACGTAGCGGTGGACGAGGCAAACAACGCCAAAGTCACGATGACGCTATCGACTCAGTCGTGCCCGTTACACGAGATGATGGTAGAATGGGTGCGCGCGGGTGCCGAGAGCGTGGAGGGCGTCGGCGAGGTGGAGATTGATCTCGTCTTTGAGCCGATGTGGAATATCGATATGGCGGAGGATCACGTCAAAGAGGCTCTGGGGCGGTTTTAGGGCTCGCGCGAAGGATATTTGCGGATTGCTCAGGACGCCGCACTCGTCGTCGGGCGCTTCTGCATATCGCCTCGGACGCTACACGGATTGTCGGGGCGCTTTTCTGCGAATCGCCCGAAGCGCTGCGTAAAAAGCCAAAGTGCTGTGTGGATCGCCCAGTGCTACACTAAATTCTGAAGCGATGCGTGATCACTGGGATATTGCACGAAATTTCGGAGCGCTGCGCAGATAGCTGGGCATTCTTGCTGCGGCGCGATTCTCGCCGCCGTTTTAAATTTGCGCGATATAAAATTTAACTCAATTAAATTTTACACCGCCGTTTGATTATCGCTTAGTTACAAATTTGCACGATCTAAAATTTGACCGCACAACCGCGATTTGGCGAGCGTCATCAAACGATTTGTGTTTGTAAAATACCGCGGCGCGGCGCAATATTTTAAATTTAATCGCGGCGCCTGTGCCCCGCCCCTGCCTGCATCTAGTTAGCTCGCCTGCTTTCCCGTCTGTGCGCCTACGCACCAACCCGCTCACCCATCTACTTTCCTTTTTTCCAAAACGCAAAACGCCGCCCCGTAAGGCGCGAATCGCAGTTTAAATTTAGCCGTAATAGCCGCAAATAGCGCTGCGAAATATTGTAAACTGCGCAATGAAATTTTAAAACTATGGAATTTAGCCACTCTGTTTATGAGCACGGCCAGTAGAGCGCGACAGGCGTTAAATTTCAACCCAAAATTAAAGCCAAACCCGCTAATCGCAATTATTCTGTGTAATCGCTCCGATTGATATGCGCACGTTTGATCAAAATTTTGCAAAGAAACGCGGCGCGACTAAATAAAATTAAAGCAGATCCGTAAACGCGCGGCAAGCGGTTAAATTTAAAACTAAATTTAGACGAAATTTACGGCGAAGATCGCGGGCTTTGCGAGCTTTTTAAGGCTTCCTTTAAGCATTATCAAATTATCAGCGCCGGAAATTTTAAGAGTGGAATTTTCAAAGCGAAATTCTAAATTTTTTAGCGCGTTTTCGCTTAGGAGGCGTGCAAGCTCCAAAATATAGCTGAGCCACGCAAGCTTGGCGGCATCCGGTAAAATCGCGCTCAAAGGCGCGAACGTAGCTCCCAGCTC
>NZ_CALIJA010000079.1 GCF_938017615.1 uncultured Campylobacter sp.
CCGCGGCAGACAAGCCGCGACCGAGCCGAACGGCGTATTTTAAAATTTAGCCCCGCGAGCGCGAACATATCGCTACAAAGACAAAATTTAAAGCGCGCCGCTTTAAATTTTAAAATTTCATCTGCGCCGATTTTTGAGTATAATGAGCGAAAAATTTTAAGGATTTTGTGTGATACTTGCTATTGAGAGCAGCTGCGACGACAGCTCGGTCGCGGTGATGGATGAGCGCAGTTTCGAGCTGAAATTTTACGAAAAAATAAGCCAGGAGGCCGATCACGCCAAATACGGCGGCGTCGTACCCGAGCTTGCTGCGAGGCTGCATACTGAGGCGCTGCCGCGGATTTTGCAGCGCGCAAAACCCTATTTTAGCGAGCTTAACGCAGTCGCAGCGACCAATACCCCGGGGCTTAGCGTGAGCCTGATCGGCGGCGTGAATATGGCAAAAGCGCTCGCGCTCGCGCTAAATCTGCCGCTCATCGGCGTAAATCATCTCATAGGCCACGTTTACTCGCTGTTTTTAGGCGGCGAGGCGCGATTTCCGATGGGCGTTTTGCTCGTTAGCGGCGGACACACGATGGTTTTGGATATCGGCGCTGCGGGGGATATCGAAATTTTAGCGACCACCGGCGACGACAGCTTCGGCGAGAGCTTCGATAAGATCGCAAAGATGCTAGGCCTCGGCTATCCGGGCGGCGCACTCATCGAGGAGCTTGCAAAAGGCGGCGAGCCGAGGTTTGAGCTGCCCATGCCGCTAAAGGGCGATAGGCGGCTGGAGTATAGCTTTTCGGGGCTTAAAAACGCCGTGCGCGTGCAGATCGAAAAGCTAAAAGAGGCGGGCGAGCTAGATGAGCGGGCGATGCGCGATCTGGCGCGCTGCTTTGAGGACGCGGCGTGCGCGCACATACTGGATAAATTGCAGCGGATCTTTGAGCTGCGCCGCTTTGCGCGCTTCGGCGTCGTGGGCGGAGCAAGCGCGAACCTGCATCTGCGCGGGCTTTTGACGGATTTGTGCGAGCGAGCGGGCTGCGAGATACTTTTCGCGCCGATGAAATTTTGCTCCGACAACGCCGCTATGATCGCGCGCGCAGCGATAGAAAAGCTGCGTAAAAAGGAGTTCGTCTCGCCCGCAGAACTGCAAATTGTTCCGCATCTAAATCTACGCTCGGCATTTGAGTGAAATTTTAAAATTTACAAATAGTCTGCGCTCACTAGCGAATTCTTGCGCGCTGGGCGTTTGAGTAAAATTTTATCTCGCGCTCGCTCACGGTTAGGTTTTGGATAAATTTCGCTTTGAATTTACATATCGCGTTTAAGGCTAGCGCCACGTTTTGTTAAATCTCTTTCATGCTCGCACCGTCATCGGTGCCGCTACCGTTGCACATCCTCGCTGCTTGCAATGTCTGCTAAATTTTGATCAGTTTTGTTAGCTTGTCATTTTTTGCACTTTCTTAATCGTGCAGGAAAGTTACGACTTCGTGTTCTTTTGGCAAGAACTTTCTACCGTGTATACCGCTTTCGCCATATTCTATTAAAGCTTCACCAAGCACCTTATAGAGCTCATCTAAAGAAATTCCGTAAGTGCTGGAATTTATACTTTCTAACTTATATTTGATAAAAAACGGATTATCGACTAGCATTTTACTGGTAGTTTCGTCGTAAATTCGCCTTATATCAAGCTCAATAACATTTCCCTTATAACATAAAATATAAATCTCCTCACCCGTAAATCCATCTCGCGGATCCGGTAAGTGCGGATCACACACAAAGATAAACCAAATATCCCTCTGCCTATCGATGACCCAATCAAGCTGCTCTATACGTTGATCGCCCAATGGAAGTTCACCAAAATTTGCCCTGGAGCTATTTACTATGTCAATAACGCCATATTTCTCAATATCCTCTTTAGAGATATATTCTGCTACGAATGCCATTTTATTTTTCCTTTCTTACATCTATTAACGCTACACTAAAATCATCCTTATCCTCCCAGCCTGGTCTAAATTTAAAATCAATCAAAATATCTCTCAATATTTTAATAACTTCATTATCTGGAATAATAGAATTTATAACATTTACCTCGATAATTTTCCACACCCTTTGAAATTTGCGTCCATCCACTTCTTGATCATATTCGTAGTCCAAAAGAATATCTAAATTATTTCCTTGAATATAAAGCCTCCATAGCTTTTTGCTCCCATAACCATAATCATACCCTTCATTTGGTAGTCTTTTAATTAAAAGAAACCAAATATCTTTTTGTCTATCAACAACAAAATTTCTAGGTAGTTCTTCATAATACGGACTATATTGATAAAAAATTTTACTCAACCCGTACTTTTCATCATCCTTTTTAGTGATGATAGCATTTTCAAACGCCATTCTCTCCTCCTTAAAATTTAATTCTCGGATTATACTACGATATGTTTATATCCGCCTATGCGCTAATAAATATATCGTAGGGTTAAATTTATAATTGATTTTCGCCTCAAACCGCATGCAACGCTCGCATTAAAATTTTTCAAATTCCGAAGCGCAGTTTAAATTTACAGCCACAGCTCGGCGCGCGCCAAAGTGCAGGCCGCCGCACGTTTAAATCTAGCCGCAAATCATATGGCGCTACGCATTCAAAACCCGCGTATATCAGGTGCTGCAATGACGCGCCGAGCTATGCGGGCTCGGTAAATTTCGCCGCGGTGTACCTAAACTTCTATCGCATAGGGGATTTTATCCTTCGCGCAGGCGCCCGCAAAGCCTTTAAGCCGCAGCAAGCAGCTGTCGCAAAGCCCGCACGCAGCGTCCTCGCGCTCGTAGCAGCTCCACGTAAGCTCTAGCGGTACGCCGATTTTAAGCGCTAACGAGACAATCTGCGCCTTGCTAAGGTGCACGAGCGGGGTTTTGATGCGCGGATGAAAGTCGCGGCTCGTGCCCAGCTCAAGCGCTCGCTCAAACGCGCCGATGAACTCCGCGCCGCAGTCGGGGTAGCCGCTGCTATCCTCCTGCACCACGCCGATGAAGATCGCGTCGCAGCGCTCCTTCTCGGCAAGCGCGGCGGCGATGCTCAAAAACACGCCGTTGCGAAACGGCACGTAGGTGCTCGGCAGATCCGAAAACACGCTCTCGCCGCTTTGCGGTGAAATTTTATCGCTTTGGCTTTGCGACGAAATTTTATTGTTTTGGCTTTTAGGTGAAATTTCACTCCCTGCGTGCTTGGGTGGAATTTTATCGCCCTGCTGCGGCTCGGCTTCGCTTTGAGGTAAAATTTCGCCGTCTTGCGGTGAAATTTTGTCATCGCTAGCTAAAATTTTGCCGCCTTGAGTCGGAATTTTACTGCCTTGTGGTGAAATTTCATTGTCTCCGAGTGAAGCTTCGCCGCCTTGGGTTAAAATTTCACCGCCCTGCACGCAACTGCCGCTATTTCGCGCCAAATCTACACTTAGCGGAGCATCCGCGGAGCCCGCCGAGAAATTTGACGCAGTAAAATTTTGTCCGCCAATCTCGGCATTAGTAGAATTTGTTGCGATAGAATTTTGCCCGTCTAAGCGGGTGCTCTTGGAATTTGCCGCGCTGTCAATCTCGGTGCCGGTAGTATTTGCCGCGCCACCAAGCTCTGCAGCACCTTTTCTGATCGACAAAGTGCCGTCCGTAAGGGCACTGCCACCAATTTGCGCGATGAAGCGAGCATCTAAAATAAACCTCTTTGCAACCCCCAAATCGTCGCAAATTTTACCGAAGCACTCGCGCTCCTTGCCCATCGTGCGCTGGTTATAATCGAAGTGCAGCGCCACGATCTCGTAACCTTCGCGCCTCGCGATGTATGCGCAGGTCGCGCTGTCCATGCCGCCGCTGATCACGCATAAAGCTCTCATTTTCGTCCTTTTTTTGCTAAAATTATACGAAAATTTTATAAAAGAGGGGTAAAAATGATACTTTGCGAGCAGCCCTATCCCGAAATTTTGGACGCTATCGCGGCGGAGCTGGGCGGCGGGAGCGTCGAGCTAATTTTCGTGCGCGGCGAGGAGATGCGGCAGCTAAATGCGCAAACGCGCGGCATCAATAAGACGACCGACGTGCTGAGCTTCCCGCTCGATCCTGCGGCGTTTGCGGGCTTCGGCGGGGATTTGAGCGAAGAGAATTCCGCGCATGAAAACAGCGGCGCTAAAATTCTAAACGATACGAATTCCGCTAGTAAAAATACAGACGCCGCGAATTCTGCGAGCGAAAATTTTAATATCATAAATT
>NZ_CALIJA010000080.1 GCF_938017615.1 uncultured Campylobacter sp.
TTAGTCCGAGCAGATACCCGGACTATAGAATTTTGACGGAATTTTACGAGTAAAAAATATACGCGTAGCCGGAAACTAAAATCGCGGAAACCACTGCTAAAATTCCGCCACTCCGCACCATTTCCGCCTGGCGAATGCGTCCCGTTCCAAAAACCAAAGCATTCGGCGGCGTCGCTACCGGCATTACGAAAGCGCAGCTCGCGCCTACGCCTATGATGATCGTAAGAGTTTCTTTCGGTAGCCCCATTTGAGCCGCTACTCCCGCAAATACTGGTACTAAAAGTGCAGCGGAGGCGGTATTGCTGGTAAATTCCGTAAGGCAGATGATAAAAACTGCCGTTACCAAAAGTACGATGTAAGTAGGCGCTCCACCGAAAGTGTGCGCGACTAGATCGCCAAGCACCTTAGAAGCTCCGGAATCGCCTAAAACCGCACTTAGCGTAAGTCCGCCGCCGAAAAGCAACAGCACGCCCCACTCGGTGTTTTCGGCGATGTCGTGCCATTTAGCAAGTCCTAGTATGACGATTACGACTGCCGAGCAGATGGCGACGTAAGCATCGTCCACCTTAAAGCCCACAAGGGCTGAAATTTGCTTTGAAAATATCCAGCCAAGCGCTGTTAGAGCAAATACGACGATCGTAATAATGCGCTCGCGCGTCCAAGGGATATGTTCCAGATCCATCTCTATTTTATGGCTTAAATTCGGCTTGAAAATTATATAAAGCACCACAAGCATTATCGGTAGCATCACGCACATTAGCGGCAAACCTACCTTCATCCAGTCCGCGAAGCTGTAGTGCAAGGCTTGAGCCACGATTAAATTTGGCGGAGATCCCACGAGCGTGCCCAGACCTCCGATGCTTGCAGAATACGCGATACCCAAAAGCAAAAACACGAGCGTGCCGCGATCTTTGCTCTCGTCCATGTTAGCGCAAATTCCAAGCGCGATCGGAAGCATCATCGCAGCAGTTGCGGTGTTTGAAACCCACATCGAAAGGATTGCCGTAGCAAGGCAGATTAAAATCGCAGCCACACCTAAGCGACCGCCTGCGCGGGCGATTAGCCACATCGCGATCTTTTTATCGAGCTTTTGCATATGCAGAGCCGTTGCCAGCGCGAAGCCGCCGAAAAAGGTAAAGATCGTAGGGTTTGCAAAATTTGCAAGCGTGCTTTTGATGGTGGCAGCTGTGAAAGTGCCATCTTTAGCGAATTTACCAAGTCCGATAGCTACCGCAAGCACCGGCACCATAAGCGCGGTTACCGTGATATGCACGGCCTCTGTAAGCCACATAATCGCGATAAAAGCAAGCAGTGCAAGGCCTTTTTTAACATTGGGCTCAAATGGTAACGCGGCATATAGCGCAAAGCCCACAGCAGCGGCAATCGCCATAATGATGACACCACGCTTAGGAAACGGCACGGTGTCGGTGAGCCTGTCTAAACCCAGCTCGTCTACGTCTGAGTCCAGTGGTCCTTGCAAGCGGGAGTTGCGTAACTCCACTTTGTGTTCTTCCATAAATACTCCTTTTTTGGATTTGGCTTATGATACAAAAATGAGGCGGGAATTTTATAAATTCCAAATCAAATCGTCTTAAATTTTTAAAAGTGCAGTTACTATCGGTAACACGGCACTTATCTCGTGTGTAAATTTTAAATTATACATAAAAACGAACAACTAAGTAAGCGCTTTAAATTTCATCACAGATTATTTTTTAATGACACCCGGCATTTAAATTTGCTAACTGCTCAAGGGAGGCGGCGTAGAATTTCGTCGAATTCTGTGCTGGCAATCGAGATAGAATTCTGTCCTTAGCAAACGAGATAAAATTTTATCCAAGGCGAGTGAGATAAAATTCCAAGTCTTGTCGCGAAATTCATCGAAATTTCAAAAAAAGGATATTATAATCAGCAAATTTTAAACGTGCTTATGAGGGAGCTTGGCGGAAGACGCTCAAAGATAGCAAGCGGTAAAATGGCAAAGCGGCGGCGGAAAGCCCGAAATTATAAATTATAAGGAGAAAATGTGAAAAACAAAATTTTAATCGCGGCGTTTGCCGCTGCGGTATGCGTGAGTTCAAGCTTTGGCGAGGGGATATTTTTAGGTATCGAGGGAGATTATTCTTTTAAATCCAGCATCACTACTAAATGGTCTGACGAGGACGATTCTGGCACGAATAAAGATAATAAGGGGCAGGCTGCGCTCGGCTTTAAAGGCGGCTATGATTTTGGTATAGCTAGGGCGTACGGCGAGTACTTGTATGATTTCAAAGCTTCGAAAACTGGCACTGACGAGGACATCATATTTAAACACGAGTGGAATAAGCACAGCTTGCTCGTAGGCGGGGATTTTACGCCTGAGATTACGAATGGCTTTAAACTCGTAACGGGCGCATATACAGGAGTTTCATTTTTGAAATATAAAATTTATTCGTATGACGAATCTGACGGAAGCAGCGATTCGCTTTCAAAGACTCTGCCTGGCTGGGTCATCGGTGCAAGACTGGGTGGGCTATATAGCTTTGATGAGCATAACGAGATCGAGTTTGGCTACAAGGCGGACTACACGAGATACAAGGCTAGTAAGCTCGGAGAGGATATAGATAAAGCCTACGAGACCAATCATGGACTATATTTAGGATACAATTTTAAATTCTAAAAATTCTAATGTGCTAGCGCAGGATGGAGCGAACGAACTCCCGCTCCATCCGTTTTAAATTCCAAATAATTATTAGATGTCAAATCGCAGAATTGTTTAATCTGAGATTTGCTAGCAATTCAGATGTAATTATATGATAATCAAGGGTGCTGCCGGTACTAGACGTCAAATTTTATCTGCTTACGCGTATAAAATTTTAAAATTTTTAAAAATATCATTACGCAAGCTTAATTTCCTATTTTTAGTGCTATCTGTTAAGCGCTTAAATTTATGGAATTTATGAAATTTTACTCAATCCGCTTTTTTCTAAGAATCGTTAAAATCTCAAGTTGAAAAAGCGGAATTTTATCAATGTCTCCATTTGCCACTTTAAATTTGTTTCATAATTGTTTCGGATATCTCACGACTCCTGGTTCGAGTACGACACAGAAATGCTATTTTGCTTTATGGAAATCTCGCATTTACATCTTCGAGATTAGCACTTAAATTTTGCGGTAAAATTCTAAAACTACTACACCTAAGAATTTTACCGTTTTAAAGCATTAAATTTTACGATTTTGATGTTAGCCGCAAGCGTAGAATTTTGCCTTTATAGATTCATGGTAAAAGCAGTGGCGCTTGTTCTTACGGATTTAGATACCAGATTTATCCACAAGCGCTACGCTTTTACTAAAATTTTATCTTTATCAAAATTTTAAAATTTCAATCGCTGTTTTTAAAGTACTTCGGCGCAAACATAAATTTCTAGCCGCCTCGCTATATTTTATAGGCTTGCTCGGAGCTTTAAAATAGCAAGCCGCGTGTCTGCTATTTGCCAAAAACCCTAGCGAAAATCGCGTCCACATTTTTAGTGTAATATCCGTAGTCAAAGCACTCTTTGATCTCGCTTTCGCTTAGTTTTTCTCGTAGCTTTGTATCTGCGAGCAGATTTTGTAAAAATAGGCTATGCCCTTGCTCATCTATAGCTTTTTTGCCCTCTTGCAGATCCGCCCAGACCTTCATCGCATTACGCTGTACGATCTTATAGGCATCCTCTCTGCTAACTCCTCGTTTAGGCAGTTCTAGCAGCACGCGCTGCGAAAACACGAGCCCACCGGTTAAATTTAGATTTCTCATCATATTTTCAGGATATACGAGCAGTTTTTCGATCAAGCTTGTCAAGCGATTTAGCATAAAATCAGCAGTTATAAAGCCATCAGGGAGGATAAATCGCTCGACCGAGCTATGGCTGATGTCGCGTTCGTGCCATAGCGCTACATCCTCCATCGCGGGTATTGCGAAGCTACGGATCATACGACATAGTCCCGTTACGTTTTCGCTAAGTACGGGATTTCGTTTGTGTGGCATCGCAGAGCTGCCCTTTTGACCTGGGCTAAAAAATTCCTCTGCCTCATAAACCTCGGTGCGTTGATAGTGGCGGATTGCGATAGCGATCTTTTCGCAGCTGGAAGCCAGGATTGCAAGTGCGCTCATTACCTGCGCGTAGCGATCGCGCTGGATGACTTGATTGGATGCGGGAGCGGGCTTTAGCCCCAGATATTCGCACACTAGCTCTTCCAGCTCTAGTGGAGCGTGGGCGAAATTCCCCATCGCACCGCTTATTTTGCCGTAGCTGATAACGCTTTTTGCGTGTTGCAAAAGCTCTAGCGCGCGATTTATCTCATCATACCAGACCGCAAGCACGAGTCCGAAAGTGATCGGCTCGCCGTGGATACCGTGGCTGCGCCCGACCATCAGTGTCATTTTATGCTTCATGGCTTGAGATTTTATCGCGGCTTTTAAATTTTGCACATCCTCAATGATAAGCTCCATGCTTTCTTTGATTTGTAGCGCGACGGCGGTATCGATGCAATCGCTGCTAGTCATGCCGTAATGCACGAAGCGGCTCTCCTGCCCAAGACTCTCACTCACGCTCGTTAGAAATGCAATCACGTCGTGCTTGGTGGTCTTTTCGATCTCATCTATCCGCTCGATCCTAAAGCTTGCGTTTTGTAGAATTTTATCTTTATCGCAGTCACTTATTAAACCTAGTTTATTCCACGCCTTAACTGCTGCGAGCTCGACTTTTAGCCACGCGTCGTATTTGGCTTGCAAGCTCCATTTTTCAGACATCTCTTTTCTTGCGTATCTTTCGACCATTTTAGTAGCCTTTCGGTTAGAATTTCTTGTATAATGATGGCAAAAATTATATAAAAATAGGGCTGAAAGTTTAATATGGGTTATGAGAAAAGAAGCCTGGGAAGCTTTGAGGGGCGTAAAATTTACGAAATTCTGCTTAGCCTCGGATACGATATGAAATCCGCGCAGCGCATCTGTGACAAGCATCGCGTAACCGATGCAGAGGATCAAAATTTGCATAAAAACTCCGTCGCGCACGGAGAAATTTTTTTGATCGATTATAAATGCGAGCCGCGCGGACTGAAGCCGATTTTTGAGTGCGACGAGTTCGCGGCATTCGATAAGCCGAGCGGCATCCTAAGCCACCCCAGCGGCAGAAACTCCCCCTACAATATGTACGACGAGATCTGGTCGCTATACGGGCAGGACGCGTGCGTGGCGCACAGGCTTGATTTAGAAACCAGCGGAATTCTTATCGTCGCTAAGGATAAAGACGCGGCACGCGAGCTTAAAGAGTGCTTCGAACAGCGTAGGGTGATGAAAAGCTATCTAGCGCTCGTACGAGGGGATTTGCAAAGTGCTGCTTGCAATGGCGAGATAGAGAATTGCTATGCGCTAGACTTTGATGAAATTTGCGGATCAAAATTTGCGGGCGATGCTGTGAGTTTGCCAAGTAGCGTATCGGATCTGCGCGATACACTAGCTCTAAAAGGAGTAGGCAATAAATTTGGATTTAATATCTTGTCTAATAGTGCGAGTAGGAGATTATGGTGCGATGCTCTATCTGACGGCATGCAAGCTAAATTTGAATCTGGCGCTCTTGCTGGCGATGTTGGCAGCGGATCTGAATTTGATGCTTTATCCTACGGCGTGAGCGATAAGCTTAAACCCACTATCGCGATGAGTAGCGCGGATAACGGACATAAACCTTGCGCCTTATCTGTGGCTAAATCTTTGCCAGCTACTTCTAAGGGCTGTACAAATTTGAAAAAATTTGAGCCTGCAAAATACGCAAAATTTAGCGAGAAACTGAAATTTTTAAAGGATTTTGAGGGGTTTGTGATTGATGCTCCGATCGCTCCTAGCGACGAGTTTGCCGATCTTAAAATTCGTATGAAAATATCGCGCGACGGTAAGGAGGCGATCACGCTGATACGCCCGCTGCGATATTTCTCGGACATAGACGCTAGCCTGATCGAGTGCTATCCGCTGACGGGTAGGCAGCATCAGATCAGGCTGCATCTATTTGCCGCGGGTGCGCCGATATTGGGAGAGCCGCTGTATGGGCTTTCGCGCGAGCAAGCGGAGCGGATATTGGATAAAAAGATGGATGAGACAGAGCGGATCAGAACGACGGGAGCGCCGAGATTGTTGCTACACGCGAATGCGATTTGCTTTGAACTAGGCGGCGAACGATACGAGATAAAAAGCGAATTTGACGCCGCAAGAGAGTTTTATAATCTCGCGAAAATCGGTAAAATTCAAGCAACTCAATAAAATTTTAAAGCGGCGACGATTATTTTTATGATCAGGATTTTGCTTTTGCTGGTTTTTATAAAATTTTGTGCTTACAATGGCATTAATTTATTAATTTCTCATCTGTAGTTATTTGAAAATTTTAAGACGATTTTATTTTGCGATGGCTATAATTCATAATTAGAATATTAGTAATTTTGAATAAAGGATGAAAATGTTGTGGTGGGAAAAAACAGTAGAGTATTATTTTGTAAAGCAGTGCTTGTTGGACATCGACATAGCTCCACTTGATGGTGATGTAGAAAAAATAGGTGATGCCTTAACACACAACAATGGGAAGTTTTTACTTATAGAGTTTAAAAGGGCATTCGAGAATTTATCCTCAGAAAAGAAGAAATATGCAGATTGGGGACAAAGTGCTAAGGCTATAAAAGCATATAATTCAGCTTGGCTAGACGGTGGGTTTCATATATTTATTTTCGGTAGCGAAGATGACGATAAATTTGAGCTTAGAGCGCATAAATATTGGATGCTTCAAGATAAGTTAGGTGGTAGTATAAAAGATTTTAAACCCGATGTTGATTCTTTTAAAAAATACAATCAAGAACATGGAATATTTAAAAGAGAATTTGACGAATACGCTAATTTTCTATTTAAGCAAAAGGGCGGGGCGGGAAGCTCTGTTAATTTAGAAAGCTCGGCATTGATAGCAAGCACGGGAAGTAAAACGGTAGTTGCTTCTTTTGGGGAATATTGCAAGAGGGCACTTGGTTTGGGCATAGATCGTAGCATAGAACAAAAACAAACAATAGAAATATCGCAAGATATTGGCATGAGACTTGGATTGTAATTGTTAATTTCTATGAAAATTCGAAATGCTAAGGGTGGATTAGAAGGAATTTATGGATGATTTCAGTGTTTGTTTTGGCATAATCGCGAGTTTAATGGTACGTAAATTTAAAATCCGGATAGCAATATATAACCAATATGAGAGAAACTTTATAAATGTCAAAGCGAGAGAAGAAATGCGATATTCATCGTTGTATCGATAAAATTCTACACCCATTCATTTATACAATCGTAATTGCAAATTAGTGCGAAATTTGATCGGTAAGATGTGTGTAAGATTAAGACGCGGCAGTTAATTTTTATTATTTTGGCTTCTTGTATTTGCATATGGTAAAAGTGATAAAAAAATGCGTAAAATTTAGCCTAAAAGTAACTATAAAAATTTGTTTTGTGCTTTAAAATTTGGTTTATTTTATTCAAATAGCCATAAACGCTACTTCCGCTTCGCCGATATTAATGACCTCGCCTTTGCGCGCCATCACGCCTAGGCCGTGCTCCATGTCCCACGAGTAGCTAAACTCAAAGCCGATTTTGCGTCGTCTAGGATATAGATATTTTACAGCTCCAATAGTTCGCTAAGCTCCTGTGGCGTGCTGATACCTGGCATGAAATCGCTTTTCGTCTCACTCGGATAGTCGTAGATCTCCTGCCATTTTGGGTAGTTTTTTAAAATTTCAGCTAAGATGTCTGTTAAAAATTCTTCCTGATTTTGCTTTAGAAATTCTACGCGTCCGATTGTGCCTGGCTAGGCTCGCCCGTCTCTTAGCTATCTTCATCTAAAAAGGTGCAGCGAAACTCGCCCTCTTGCTCTAAAGCTTTGCCGAAATACTCCAGTCGCAGCGAGGAACTAAAGTCCTCGTATCCCTCATCTTCAAATTTGGATAAAATTTTAGGTTCTGCAAGATGCGCATTAAAAAACTCCGCGACCTTTGGGCTGCGGGTGAAAAGATACTCCTCATTTGCTTCGTAACTTTTGCGCAAAAATTTAAGCGCCTCCTGCTCTGCGCCGCACTCCAAGCAGCATTCGCCCTTGTAATAATCGCTCACGTAGGGCGGATTTTCATTGCTTCTGGCGTGCTTGTCCATCTCGTCTAGCCAGCGCAGCATATTTGGGGCGTCGTCCGCCCATTTGTTCTCATTCACCATGCGCGCCGCGTAGATGTATGAGGCGTAGACGCGGTATTTCTCATCGTCCGCCTCTGCCCATTTTGCCTCGATAAAGCGGACAATTTCCGCTTTTGTAATCTAGGATTTTTTAAGCAGCGATCTGTCTAAGAAGACGCCGATCTCATCCATTATTTTTTGCGCGTCCATTGCTACTCCTTTATAATTTTTTTGCCGATCTGCCTTACGGTCTGAAAATAATCGCCGAATTTTTCCTCTACTTGTTCGAAATTTTATCGGCACTGATACCACTTTGAGCCGGAATTTTACCTTGCTCGTTTCTTTGTTTGAGCTGTCCGCACGCTGCACTGATATCTAGCCCCTTGCTCTGGCGGATCGTACATGTTATGCCGTGCGCGCATAGATAGTCCTGGAATTTCACCATATTTTCAGGGCTTGGTCTGCCAAAGCTTGAGCCTTCGTGCGGATTAAAATAGATCAGATTTACTTTTGCGCGAATGCCGTGCAGAAGCTTCACTAGCGTTTTGGCATCGCTTGAGCGGTCATTTATCCCATCGATCATTAGATATTCAAACATCACCCGCTTTCGCAGATCGATTGGGAACTCGCGCACCGCCTGCATGATCGATGCAATATTGTAGGCACGATTTATCGGCATTAGTTTTTCACGCAGTTCGTCATCCACTGCATGCAGTGAGATCGCGAGTAGTACGCCAAGATCCATTTCGCCAAGCTTTTTTATCTGCGTAGAAAGTCCGCTTGTACTTATCGTTTGGCGACGCGGCGCTATTGCGAGTCCGTCATTTTCTTTTAAAATTTGCACGGCTTTGGCAACGTTGTCTAGGTTATTAAGCGGTTCGCCCATCCCCATATATACGACATTGACGCGGCGCTCGTACGGGATCGCGTTCATTTTCTTGATGAGCCAAATTTGAGCCACGATTTCGCCTGGAGTTAAATTCCGTACGAAGCCACCTTTTGCTGTCAAGCAGAAGCTGCAGCCAATTTTGCAACCCACTTGCGAACTTACGCAGATTGAGTAGCGCGCGTGTCTTATAATTTTTTCGTTTTCATCTCGCAGCTCATCCTTCATCGGTAGCAGGACACTTTCTATCGTCTTGCCGTCTTTGAGAGCGAAAAGATATTTGATACTGCCATCGCTACTTGTTTCGGATCTGACGCATTCAAGCGGATCTAAATAAAAATTTTGAGCTAAACTTTGACGGATCTCTTTTGGTAGATTTAGCATTTGTGCAAAGTCATCCACATTCTTTTTGTAAATCCATTCGTAAATTTGCTTGGCTCTAAATTTTGGTTCGATGAAATTTTCAAGCTCTTTCATCGTAAAATCAAAGATATTTTTCAAATTAATGCCTTAGTTTTTAGATATTTAGTTAAATTTTCTTTTGCAGCGGCGTGATTTTTTAAAAAATCCGTGTGAGCATTTGGATCGCAGAAATTCGTCGCACAAAAAATTCCGTAAGCGGGAATTTGAAATTTTTGTGCTACCTTGAGAACCGCAAAAAATTCCATATTTTCTAAAAAATAACCTCGCTCAAAGAATTTTAGTGCGGATTTTTTATCGGTCGTGATAAAATTTGAGCTATTAGTTATTGTTTCATATGAAACATCGGCAGAATCCCTAGCTATAATTTCATAGTTAATCGGAGAGTATGAAAGCCCATAAAGCGCCGATACCTCGTAGTTTACAGCCGATCTGCTTTCATAAATTTTTAGAATTTTACCTTCTTTATATAGCCCTGCAGAACCCACGAAAATGATTTCACTCGGCAAGCTTTGCCTATTTTCGCATAAAAATTTAGTCAAATTTATACTCATATCCACTAGCCCTACACCCATAGGCAGGGCAAAATCAAAAATTTCATTTCGTCCGGCAGAGATTATCATTTACGCATTCACGCTTTCATTATTTTTCACTAATCATAGCAAAATGACGATAAATTTAAAGCTAAATTTTGAAATTTTTTCGCCGTAAAGTATTAGATGAAATTAAAATAAATCGAGTAAATATCTATGAGAGCTATACCCTTATCCTCCATAATGGTAGCAGCGCAGGTGGCGGGTAGAAGATGGAAAAGTATTTAAAAAAAGCTTATGATTTAGCTAAAACGAATAAATTTTACCTAAGCAAAATAATACTTGTCAAAAAACTTGCAAGATAACGAAGGGCTGAAATAAAATTAATTGTTTAGCCGCTTTGACAGCTAAGTTTCAACCCCACGGTATAAACCTGACTAAATTTACAGTCTCACTTCAATATTTTGTTCTCGCAAATACGCTTTTAGTGCCTTGATTTCGATTTCTCTGAAGTGAAAAATCGATGCCGCCAGGCATGCGTCCGCGCCCGCTAAAAATGCGTCTTTGAAGTGCTCTATTTTACCCGCACCGCCGCTTGCGATCACAGGGATATCAAGCGCGCTAAAAATCCGCGTCAAATTTAGCTCAAAGCCGTTTTTAACGCCGTCGCAGTCCATCGACGTGAGTAAAATTTCGCCTGCGCCGCGTTCCTGCGCCTCTTTCGCCCAAGCAAGCGCATCCCTGCCGGTATCTAGTCTGCCACCATTTATAAAAACGCTGTAGCCGCAAGGCTCGCCGTTCCCAGTTAAAATTTCATCCTGCGAGCTGCGTGAAGTCTCTCCAAAATTCTGTGCTTCATTGCGTAAATTTGCGTTCAAATTCCGTACCGCGCCATATAAATCGCCTAAATCGCCGCGCGAAATTTCACTCGAATTTCGTTTCGCGTCGATCGCGACGACGACGCACTGCGAGCCGAATTTATTCGCCGCTTCGTCTATCAAATTTGGATTTTTTATCGCGGCCGAATTGAGGCTTATTTTGTCGCAGCCAACGTTTAGTAGGCGCGAGATATCGTCGATCGTGCGGATACCCCCGCCCACGGTCAGCGGGATAAAAAGCTCACGCGCTACCCGCTCTACGACGTCCACGATCGTATCGCGCTCAAGGTGCGACGCCGTAATGTCGAGGAAGCACAGCTCATCCGCGCCCTCCTCGTTGTAACGCTTGGCTATCTCGACCGGATCGCCCGCATCCACGAGGCCTACGAAATTTACGCCCTTTACCACGCGTCCGTCTTTGACGTCAAGGCATGGGATTATGCGTTTTGCGAATCTATTCAAAGCAGCCCTTCGGAATAAAATTTTTTATGATTTTAGCTAAATTTTACTTAACATAATGACTTTATAAGTAAAATTTGGCTAGACTCTCGCGATGATTAGGGCGAAAAAAGAGTTCGGGCAAAATTTTTTAAAAGACGAAGCCGTTTTAAGCAAGATCATCCAAGCGATTCCCGAGAACATGCAAAATGTCGTTGAAATCGGGGCTGGCTTAGGTGATTTAACTCGCAAGCTTTTGGAATTTTACAGATTAAAAAGTTTCGAGATAGATGAGGATTTATATCAAATTTTAAGCGCTAAATTTGCGCAGCAGATCGCTAGCGGCGAGCTTGAGCTCGTTTTGGGCGATGCTTTGCGGATTTGGCAGCAGCAGGGTCTTGAGCGCGGCGAATATTTTTTAGTCGCAAATTTGCCCTACTACGTCGCTACAAAGATGATTTTGCAGGCGATCGACGATGAGTTGTGCAGCGGATTTTTGGTGATGATCCAAAAGGAGGTCGCTTTAAAATTCTGCGCCAAAGCCGGGCAGAGCGATTTTAGCGCTCTTTCGATCCTGGCGGATCTCGCGGGCGGTTGCGAGCTTCTATTCGACGTTGAGCCCGGCTGCTTCGAGCCCGCGCCAAAGGTAACTTCGTCGGTGATCAGGCTCGTAAAAGGCAAAAATTTCAAGCCCGGTGCCGAGACAAACGCAGATAGCCTCGGCGTAAAAAGTTGCGCTCAGCTCCAAAATCTCGATGAATACGAGAAATTTAAAAGCTTTTTGCGCGTATCTTTCAGCGCGCCGCGAAAGACGCTTATTAAAAATTTAAGCGCAAAATTTGATAGAGGCTTAGCCGAAGAGATCTTTTTAAATTTGAAAATTCCGCCCACGGTTCGGGCGCACGAGTTAAATTCCACCCTTTTTTTAGAAATTTTTAAAAGCTTAAAGGTAAAAGATGGAAAAAAACAGAAATGAAAACGGCATCGAACGACTCAAAAAAAGCAATCGCTACAAAAAACGCAAGGAAAATCTAAAAAAATCTATCGCGAGTGAGGGCTCTGCAGGCGGCGCGGAATTTGGCGGCGAGCATGAAAACGGCTCCCGCAAAAATAAAGACGCGAAAAACGGACAAAATTCCGCTCGTTCAAAGGGTTCAAAAAACGGCTCTCGTAACGGATCGAATTCTGTGGGCGGCGCGTCAAATGGCAGTTCAAACGCCGCACATTCAAACGGCGCGGGCGGTTCAAATTTAAACCGCGACGGTCGTGCAAAATCAAATAGCAGCAGCGCAAAAGGCGCAAATCCTAGCGCCGCAGACGATACGAGCTCTTCGGACTCGCAGAAAAAGAAAAAGCACAAAAAGCGCTCCAATATGCCAAAGAGCCTTACCGGCAACGAGCCGTGGCAGAAGGCGATGGAAGAGGCGATCGCGGAAAATAAGCTAATCCACGAGGAGCGCCTGCATCCGCTTAAAAATGCTAATCGTAGCGATGAGGCGGTGCGTATCACGCCGCTTGGCGGACTGGGCGAGATCGGCGCGAATATGACCGTTTTTGAGACCAACACGAGCGCGATCATCGTCGATGTGGGCATGAGCTTTCCGGAGGAGAGTATGCTTGGCGTGGATATTTTAATCCCCGACTTCGATTATGTTCGCAAGATAAAAAACAAGATCAAAGGCATCATTATCACCCACGCGCATGAGGATCACATCGGCGCGATGCCATATTTTTTCAAAGAATTTCAATTCCCGATCTACGCTACGCCGCTTCCTCTGGGGATGATAAGCAATAAATTTGAAGAGCATGGCCTAAAAGCCGAGCGTAGCTATTTCCGCCCAGTGCAGAAGCGCCAGCTCTATCAGATCGGCGATTTTGAGGTCGAGTTTATCCATATAACACACTCGATTATCGATGCAAGCGCGCTTGCGATCACGACGAAGGCAGGCACGATCATCCACACGGGCGATTTTAAGATCGACCACACGCCGATTGACGGCTATCCGACCGATCTGAACCGCCTGGCGTATTACGGCGATCGCGGAGTTATGCTTTTGATGAGCGATAGTACAAACTCGCACAAAGAGGGGATCACAAAGTCCGAAAGCTCAGTAGGAAAGACCTTTGATACGATATTTTCAAGCTGTAAGGGGCGCGTGATAATGAGCACCTTCAGCTCAAACATCCACCGCGTCTATCAGGCTATCGAGCGCGGCGTAAAATACGGCCGCAAGGTCTGCGTCATCGGACGAAGTATGGAGCGAAATTTATTTACCGCGATGGAGCTTGGCTACGTAAATTTAGACAAAAAGATCTTTGTCGATGCCGATCAGGTCTCCAAATACCCCGATAATGAGGTTTTAATCGTTACTACCGGCTCGCAGGGCGAGACGATGAGCGCGCTGTACCGCATGGCGACGGACGAGCACAAATACATTAAAATCAAATCCACCGATCAGGTAATCATCAGCGCTAAAGCAATCCCCGGCAACGAAAGCAGTGTCTCAACTGTGCTTAACTACCTGCTAAAAAGCGGCGCAAAGGTCGCATATCAGGACTTTAGCGAGATACACGTAAGCGGGCACGCCTCGATCGAGGAGCAAAAACTCATGCTGCGCCTAATAAAGCCGAAATTTTTCCTACCCGTGCACGGCGAGTACAACCACATCGTAAAGCACAAAGAAACCGCGATGGAGTGCGGCATCGAGGAGAAAAATATCTATCTGATGAACGACGGCGATCAGATGGAGGTTTGCGAAAAATATCTAAAGCGCGTCAAGACCGTCAAGACGGGCAAAGTCTTCATCGACAACCAGATCAACAAGCAGATCTCTGATGAGATCGTCAAGCACCGCCAAAATTTAGCCGATGCCGGCGTCGCGGTCATCATCGCGCAGATCGACAAAAACGAAAAGAGGCTCATTCAGACGCGCGTCATCACCTACGGGCTCGTCGCCGAGAACCAGACGGCGCACTTTACCAAAGAGATGCAGGGCATCATCGAGCAGTTTTTAGCGAATTTAAAAGATGAAATTTTGCTAGATCACTGGGCGCTGGAGGGCAAGATTCGCCAGGCCGTGCGAAAGCACATATTTAGAAAGATCAAAAAATATCCGACTATCGTGCCGGTGATTTATTTGATGTAAGCGCGGCTAAATTTTATGGATTTAAGGCTTGCTTTGCGGTGTCGTGGGTGCATGAAATTTTATGTTGCGGGCGTAGAGTACCGAATTTTATGACGTAAGCGGGCTTTGCAGCGTTGGAATTTAAAAGCGGCATTAGCAGGTCTTGTAGCGCGAAATTTTAAAGCAGCGAGTAAAATTGCGAGCGTAAAATTTCGGCGTAAAGCGAAATTTAAAGAGCGTCTAACAAGCCTGCGGCGAGCAGGCAGGGGAGCGTGGCGATTTTGTAGATTAGAATTTTATAGTGTAAATTTCAAAGGCGTGAAATTTTAGCTAGCGCAAATTTAGGCGCGGCGCAAAGAGGCACAAAATGAAGGCAAATTTTAAAAAGAAGGTTGAATGAGTGAAATTTTAGATACGGCACGAGAGGTGCTAAGGCTCGAAGGAGCGGAGCTTTTGCGGCATGCGGATCTTATCGGCGGCGAAATTGAGCGAGCCGTAAACTTGATCCTAGCTTGCAAAGGCAAGGTAATCGTCACCGGCGTGGGTAAGAGCGGCCACATAGGCGTTAAGATCGCTGCGACGCTTGCCAGCACCGGCACGCCGTCGTTTTTCGTCCACCCTACCGAGGCGCTGCACGGAGATTTGGGTATGATTGGCGAGGATGATATGGTGCTTGCGATCAGCTTTAGCGGCGAGAGCGAGGAGCTGGTTAGGATCCTACCTCACCTCAAACGCTTCGGCGTAAAGATCATCGCGATGGCGCGCGATAAAAACAGCTCGCTCGGCAAGGTTAGCGATGAGTTCATAAGCCTAAATATCGTCAAAGAGGCCTGCCCGCTAGGCGCCGCGCCTACGGTTTCTACAACGCTAACACTTGCGTTAGGAGATGCGTTAGCGATCTGCTTGATGAGACAGCGCAGATTCGGTAAAGAAGATTTTGCAAATTTCCACCCGGGCGGAAGCCTCGGCAAGCGGCTTTTCGTCAAAGTAAAAGATGTGATGCAAAGTAAAAATTTACCGGTTATAAAGCATAACGCCAGCTTAAAACAAGCCATCGACGTTATGACGCACGGAAAGCTCGGCACTGTTTTGTTAGTGGACGAAAAAGGCGCGCTCGAGGCGATCCTAAGCGACGGCGATCTGCGCCGAGCACTGATGCGAGAGGATTTTGACATCAATGACGGCGCGCTAAAATATGCCACTAAAAATCCTAAAATGCTGGACGATAAAAATATGCTCGCAATAGACGCGCTAAATTTGATCGAGCAATTTAAAATCCAGGTCCTGCCCGTGGTCGAAAACGGCGCGCCTGCGGGGATCTTACACATTCACGATCTAACGAGCCTGGGGCTAAAATAATGCAAAAGATGCGTCTGAATAAATTTATCTCTCATAACACCGCCTACTCACGCCGTGAGGCGGACGAGCTGATCAAGCAGGGCAAGGTTAGCATTAACGGTCGCGTCGTTAGCGATTTTATAGAGGTTAGCGGCGAGGAGAAGATCCGCATCGGCTCGCGCCTTATCAAGCCCAAGACGGAATTTACGATGATCGTTTATAACAAACGTAAAGGCGAGTTAGTTACTAAAAAAGACGATCGCGGCAGGCGGACGATTTACGATAGCTTGCCGGAGGGGTTTAGTAGATTTGTTAGCGTGGGGCGTTTGGATTTTGCAAGCGAGGGGCTTTTGCTGCTGACCGATGCGCCCGCGATCGCTACGGCGCTGATGAACAGCGACATCGAGCGAGAGTACTATCTAAAGGTAAAAGGCGAGGTGAGAGATGAGGTGGTAACGGCGATCCGCGAGGGCTTTTTTGCCGCAGATGCGAGCAAGGGCGCACACGCCAAGAGTAAGATCAAATCGATGGAATTTAAGCCCTTTTTGGGCTACCGCATAATGCCTAGCAGCGGCGGTTATACAAAGATAAAGGCGATCATCAACGAAGGTCAAAACCGTGAGCTGCGAAGATTTTTCGGCTATTTTGATCTGGATGTCGTGGAGCTTAAGCGCACGGCATTCGGTAGAATGACGCTTGGAACGCTAAAGCCCGGTAAATGGCGCTATTTTGATCAGAGTGAATACGAAGATCTGCGCGATTTTTTGAAAGAAAACAAAATCCGCTATTAAATTTAAGGAAGCGAAATGAGCTCAAAGACGAACGCCGCGCGCGTACTGGACGGTCTGAAAATCCCTTACGAGATCAAAGAATACGCGGTGGATCCTTTAAATTTAGACGCGGTGCATGTTGCAAACAGCGTGAACGAGCCGATCGAACGGGTCTATAAAACGATAGTTTGCACAGCGGATCACGAATACGTCGTGGCCTGCCTGCAAGGCGATCTAAATTTGGATCTCAAGGCGCTTGCGCACATCTGCGGGGCAAAGCGTTGCGAGCTGATGGATTTGAAGGATTTGCAAAAGGTCACGGGCTACGTCAGGGGCGGCTGCTCGCCGCTCGGTATGAAAAAGCACTTCCGCACTTTCATCGATGAAAGTGCGCTAACGCAGGAGAAAATTTATGTTAGCGCAGGCGTGCGGGGAAAACAGATCGCTCTCGCACCAAAGGACCTCGCCGCCGCTACCGAGGCGCAAATTTGTAAAATAACGCATGGCTAACGCGGTGTCACTTTTGCTGCCGTTTGCGTAAGTAACACCTGCGGCAAGCTAACGAAAATTTACACTGCGAATTAGACTTTAAATTTAGCGTTGCGGCGCCGTTTATTAAAACGAGCTCCTGCGCAGCAAGAAAATACAAATCAAATTTAATTCCGTGAAATTTATTATTGAAATTTTAGCACCGTGCACGATAAAAAATCTAAAATGAAATAATAAGTATGTGAGGAACAAAGCAAGCCTATTTTAAAGTGCATGCTTTGCGCGCGATCTGTTTTATTCGCTATAAATTTAGACTCACGGCGTTTGGAATCGTTTGCGATGAAATTTTAA
>NZ_CALIJA010000081.1 GCF_938017615.1 uncultured Campylobacter sp.
CGCTGCTCTTTTTGTAGATTTTTTCTAGGCGGCGGGCTTTGGCGTCGTAGTTTTGGCTCACTTCATATTCGTAGCGCGGCGCGGCGCCGCCCTCTGTTTTATAACTCGTCTTTTGCAGACAAATTTTATCCGTTCGCGCTTTGAAATTTGATGTCGTTTCGTGCGTCTCGCCCGTCTCGGTTGCGCCCGCAGGCATCGCAAGCGCTAACGTCGCCGCTAAAATAGAGCCTGCCAAAACTGCCGCTCGCACTCGAAGCTTGTCTGCCGAAACCGCCGCCTGCGCCCCAAAAGCGCCCGCCGAAATAATCGCTCGCGCTTTTAAATTTGCCGCCGCAAAATCTGCCGCACCCTCGGGTGAAATTTTAAAAACACCTCTCATGACCGCTCCTTTTATCTGAATTTTAAATCGCGTCTACCGCTTTATATCCTCGCTCGAAAAAGCTCTCTCGCCTTCGTAAATTTTCTCATAGCGACTTAGCTTGCCCTCTTTGAAATAGCCGATGAAATAGGCCGCCGATTTTTCGGCCTGCTCTTGCGAAATTTCATCGTAGAGGCGGGCGGGCCCCTTTGATTTTTGTTTATGCAGGCACGAACAGCTGCGAAAATAGCGCCTTTTGGTTTTAAAATTTTGCGCCTCGTCGGCCTGCTCGTCTGCGCGCTTTGCTGCGTTTATTTCGCTACTCTGATTGTCTGCGGGCGTCCGATCATCTCTCCCGCCGCCCTGCATTGTTTGTTTTTGTCCGCTTGCTGCGCCGTGATCTTGCGCCTCTACGGCGCCGAAACAGATACTCGCCGAGATTAAAGCCGAAATAGCCACTCTTGTCGCTTTGATTAAAACCATTTTTCAACCTTTTCTTTTGCCGCCGCTACGTGCGGAGCTGCCGCCGCGTAGGATTTAAATTTTAAAATTTACACGTCGCACGAAACATCCGCGCCGTTAAATTTAACTGTAAAGCTCGTGTGACGCCGTGCTAGCTAAATTTAATCGCGGCACTCGCACGAATATTGCTCGTCCGCTAAATTTAACCGCAAAGCTCGCGCAGCGCCGCGTCCGCATAAATACCTCCGCGTCTGCTAAATTTAACCGCGACGTTCGCGCAAGGCCGCGCAGGTAAAATTTAGCCGCGAAATTTTACCGACGCATCTTCAAACGCTACTTTATCTTTTTATATTTCCACGTCTGCTCCGTTATGAGCTCGAGTTTGCCGTCTTTAAGCTTAAATTCCTTAAAGCTCGTTATCGCGTAGGCGCTAGGCATCTCAAACATCATCAGCGCGGCTCCGTATCCCACGCTATCTGATGGGATTTGGGTATCGTAAGTGGCCTCCGAGCGCCCGGTTTGCACCCATTTGCCGCTCGCGTCAAGCTTGTAGATATCCATCGCGGTATTGCTGCCGCGCTCGTCGTAGCTATAGGCGTATTTGCCGCTACTAGAATTTGATTCAAAGCTTTGCACGAGCGGGCGCTCGCCCGATTTGTCGTAAATTTCGCCGTTTGAGTAGCTTTTGACCCAATCTTTAAGTTGTTCGTCCCACAGATACGAGGTCATATTAAGATCTGCGCCCTTCTTGATAGCGGTCTGTTTGCTCATATTATCCCACGCGCCCTTCTCGTCGTTCCAGATGAAGCTCGTAACGACCTCCTCGCCCTTTGCGGCATCCAGCTCGTGCTTGCTCATCGTCGCGTTTTGCCACGCGCCGTTTTGGAAAGTACTGCGGATCTGCTCGTAGCTGCCGTTTCGATCGCCGTTAAGCATCTCTCGCTCGCTGTTTTGCCATGCGCCGTTTGCAAACTCATAGGTTACGTATCCGCTCATCTCTCCTGAGCCGTCGTAAAAAATTTCTGTCTTATCTTTGGGCTGCCAGCTCTTGCCGTCCCATTTGAAGCTTATCGTAAGCTCCTCCTTATCCCACGCGTTTTTTACGGATCTATTCATGCTCTCTTTTTGCCATTTACCCTTTACAAACTTATATCGCACATCCTGCGTCGCGTTACCGTCATAGCTGGAGACGGTTTTGCTCGCATTGCGCGTGCCGTCATCCGCTATCGAATTCGTTTCGCGCGTCGTGACGTTACCCTTCACGCTTTCCGTATAGTCCTCTATTTTTTTCCACTTGCCGCTTTTAAGATCGAGGCTAAATACTTCAAATTTAACCATTCCCCCCTTTTCGTCAAAGTAGCTGATCTCTTTGTAGCTAGAGCCTAGGCCGTCCGAGGAGTTCGTATCTCTTACCTGCTCTAGCTTGCGCGCCGCAGCGTCGTAGCTTAGATGCGTGCTCTCCTTGCGCTCTCCGAGTGAGCTGTAGCTCATACTTTGCACCATATACTCATACTCCTTGGCAAACGCCGCCGCACAGAGCAGCGCAAGTATCGTAGCGAGCTTTTTCATCCTCTCTCCTTGGAAAAATTTTTGATAATTATATAATATTCGTATATAAAAACGGATAAAATTTCGGCGCGCGGCTAAATTTAAAAAACTCTGGCTTTGAGGCGGCGTCAGCGGAATTTTACGTCGCCAAACGGCTGGAATTTTAGCAATATTTAGATCTGATTTTGTGTTAGTTGTCGATAGAATTTATGCGAAATAGAATTGCGTGCGAGCTTCTGCTAAATTTTAAACAGATCTAGAGCTGATTTATATCAAAGCTTCACTGCGTGCCGTTAGCGATAAAATTCTACGTCATAAAATTTTAAATTCACGCGCAGATCCGTTTGAGGAGATAAAAATGCAACACTAAATTTTTGGTAGCTAAAAATTTCAAATAATGCCGATTTTTCAAAAGTGCCGCTGGTTAAGCGACACTAATCGCAGAAGCGCTTATCCGCGTTATTTGCTTTGCGCTTGGCTAGGAAGTCCGCCTTTTTAGCGGGGTCTGCGAAAAACTCGTCCTGCCTAAGTAGCGCGGCGTCCATTTTGTCCTCGGCTGCCTTGAGCGCGGCGGCGCGATCTGCGAAGTGAGATGGAAATTTCTCATCAAATATCGCTTTATACGGGTGTGCCTTGACCCAGTCTCTTGCGCGTGCCGCCGCATCGCGCTGTTTAGCGAGATCGCAGAATGCGTATGGATTTACCACGTTGCCGACGAGCTGTAAAAACGCCGCGTTCGCGGACTCGGTCTGGCGAAACATCTCGTCCTTGATGTCAATGACGCGAGCGAAGGTTAGGAATCGATTTTTGCCTGCGTAGAACCAAAACACCGCGTCGTCCTTAAGCCCCAGATCATAAGCGCGCGCCGCGACCGTCATCAGCGTGGTCGGAGCGACCATATCCGGGGCATCTTCGATGATTTTGATCGCCTTTTTTAGGCTCGCCACGTTGTTTTTCATCAGCAGATCGTCGATCAGCTCGTAAACATGCACGTATTCGGGCTTACCATCCTTGGCCGAATAAAACGGCGAAATATAGATGTCGATCGAAGTGATTTTTTCTACCTTATCCTCACCCTGGGCGCTCAAAGTCGCAGCCGCCGCCGCACAGAGCAGTAGTGAACGAAATTTTTTCATGGTCTCTCCTTCGGTTAAATTTTATAAATTTGCTTCGTAATTATACCTTGAAATTTAAGAACGCGAGCTTGATTTTTAACGAATATATTTTTGCGGAATTTTAATTTTTGCGGCGGCTCTATTTTCTTTTGATTCGGCTTCAGCGCGACGCTTTACGCGGCTAAATTTAAGCGCCGCTAGTCGTAAAATTTAGCTCATAATTTAGATCGCTTAGAGCGCACAAAATCGCTCGAAGCGCTATCAAAATTTTAGAATCTTGCGCATCAAAATTTTAAGATTCCGTTCATCTTGAAATTTTAAAATTCCACGCCAAATAAAGCGCGGAATTTTTTTCCAATGCAGACGCGGCGACACGCAGATTAGGCGCGCTTTTACACATCCGCCCAAAGTCGTCTAGCGGGAAGCCTCTCTTGTATACCTACTCAAAAAGCTCAAGTAGTTCGACGTGCCGCATAGCAAGACGCGAACCGCTACAACTCTTTCGATCTGTAATCGTAGCTGAAATCTTTCGGCGAGTAATAATTAAGCGTGTTGCCGTCCACTTCGCCGTAAGGATAGCCGAAATTATTGATCGGAAACTGCGCTGGGCGTGGGCTGAGCGTGAAGTCTCTGCCGTAGTTAAAGCCGATCCAGCACATCTCCCAGTTGCCGAATAAATACTCGCGAATTTTAGCGAGCTTGCTGTCGTCATTGCTTAGCTTCTCGCCCAATCGCACCTTTGTAACGTCCGCGGGATCGACCGGGATCCAGCCATAGCCTTTTAGATAAAATTCCGCTCTGCAGTGCTGCGCGCCCGAAATTTCAAGCGCACCGCCACTTAGGGCGCCCATGACGCCCATTTCAGGAGAAAATTTCTGCGCTGCGCCCGTGCGGATGCCGTAAATAGCACGCGCAGGAATGCCAGCTGCCCTGCAGAGCGTGACGAACACGCTATTAATATCGGCGCATTTGCCGCTTAGCTTGCCGCTGCTTAAAATCGTCGCTGCGTCGCCGCTGCCGCATGCGATCACGCTATTATCGCGGCTCATATTTTTTGCGACCCACTCGTAGATCGCGCGCGCCTTTTCCAGATCGCCTTTAAGCGAGCCGGTGATCTCGTCTGATTTTTGTTTCGCAGCGCCTTCTACCGGAATTAGCTTTGAAGGCTTTAAAAACTCCTCGATCTCGGGGCTCAAGCGCTTATTTTCATTAAAGCTTACCTTGCTAAAATCGGTATTTCGCTCCGAAATTTCAATATCGAAGCTAAGCTCAAAATAATCATCCTCTTCGCCTACGACACCTTGCTCGCCGTATTTGCCAAAGCCCGCTCTTGCCTCTTTATCGGGTGCGAAGCGCGCGTAGTACGTGCTTATATGATCTCCGCAGATAGCCGACTCTTGCGCATTTGAGCGGGCATGATATTCGCCCAGCAACCTTTGATACGGCTCTTGCAGCACTAACGGCAGCCAAAGCCGCACCTCTGCGCCACCACTTGAAATTTCGTGATTAAACCTGAGGCTAAATTTTCTCGTTTTTGCTTCTTGCATTTTTTGCTCCTTTGCTTGAATTGCAAGTCGATTTTATCTCTTTGCGCCTTAAAATGGATAAAATTTTATGTTAAAATGGCGCTAAATTTGAAATTTTAGGATTAAAAATGGATCTGCAAAAAATCAGAGACGAGAACTTTAAAAAGCTGCAAAGCGGGCAAAACCGCGAAATTTTAAGCGCGATCGAGGCGCTACAAATAGACGAGTGCGGCTGCGAGTGCGGCGACGTCGTGCGCGCAAGCTTTAGCGCTAGCGCGGAGCAGAGAGATGAAATTTTGCGTATCGCGCGAGCGCTAAAGCCGTGGCGCAAGGGGCCTTTTGCGCTGAATGATCTTTTTATCGACGCCGAGTGGCGAAGCTTCGTGAAATTTAACCTGCTGCGGCCGTTTTTAGATCTGAGCGGCAAAACCGTCGCCGACGTGGGCTGCAACAACGGCTACTATATGTTTCGCGCAAGCGCTCTAAAGCCTGCGCGGCTAGTGGGGTTTGACCCGAGCGCGCTATTTTATCTGCAGTTTCGCTTCATCGAGAAATTCCTCCGCAGCGGCGCGAAATTCGAGTTTTTGGGCGTGGAGCATCTGCCCTTTTACGAGCATAAATTCGACACGATCTTCTGCCTCGGCGTCATCTACCATCGCAGCGATCCCGTAAAGATGCTAAAAGATCTGCGAGCCTCGCTAAATGCGGGCGGCGAGGTGTTTTTAGACACGATGTATATCGAAGGAGCTGGTGATTTCGCGCTGTGCCCGAAAAACAGCTACTCGAAAATTTCAAATATCTACTTCGTCCCGACCGTCGGCGCGCTGCAGAATTGGTGCGAGCGAACGAAATTTAGAGATTTTGAAATTTTGGCTCAAAAGCCCACGGATCCGAACGAACAGCGCAAAACGGAGTGGATCGACGGGCAGAGCCTGGAGAATTTCCTAGACCCTCTCGACGACTCGCGCACGATCGAGGGCTATCCCGCTCCTAGGCGTATCTACGTGCGGCTTAGGGCGTGATCTGCGCCTTTAAAAACGCGTAAAATTTTACCGAATTTATTCAGATCGCAGGGAAAATTTTGTATTCGATGAAATGCGAAATTTAGCTAAATTTAGCGGGCTTGAGCCAGATTAGATCGCACTATAGCGGCTTGGATAAGGCACGGCGGCGCAAATTTTAATTTCGACTCGTGGATCACGTTTCGCGTCTTGCACGCACGGCGCGGAATTTTGCTAAATTTAATCAAGCGGCGGTAAATTTTAAAATTTTATCTGCGCAGCGCACGCTAGTGCAGTCATAGTGCGAACGCAGCGCAGAATTTAACGCCCGCAACCGTAAATTAAGCGGCAAATTTCGGCGCCTGCGATGCGAGTAAAGTGGTATCAATTCCGGTGCCCACGAGCAAAGCGGTATAAAATTTAGCGCCGAGCAGCTTCACACCGCTTCACACCGCTTCACACCGCTTCACACCGCTTCACACCGCTTCACTGCTTCTTGCGAGACGAAACGCAGTTAAATTTGAACGATCAGCACTCAAAAAGTTGCAAAAAATATTTTAAATTTTGCCTCTCGGCCGCTAGGCTCGTGTTTGGACCGTGCCCCGGATAGAGCGTAAAATCGCCCTTTATCTGCAAAATTTTATGCAGAGATTCTTTCATCTGCGCGCCGCTTGAAAAGGGAAAATCCCACCTGCCGATAGAGCCTTTGAATATGACGTCGCCGCTAAAGATCACGCCGTCCACTTCGATCATACAGCTGCCCGGCGTGTGTCCTGCAAAGAGGCTAAATTTAACGTTAAAGCCCGCTATTTCAAGGCTTTGCTCCTGCCCTTTTATGAGCACGTCCGCTTCTATGGATTCTGGCATCGTCTCAAAAGGATCCGCCCGTAGCATAAAGGCGTCATCCTCGTGGATATAAATTTTAGCGCCCGCCCTTTGCAGCTTGGCGTCGTCGTAAACGTGATCGTAATGCCCGTGCGTATTAAAAACCGCCGCGATCTTTCCCGTATTTTGTATCACCCAATCAAAACTGCCCTCACCCGGATCGATCACTAGATCGCCCTGCTCGCCCTTTACGATGTAGCAGTTTGTCGCGTATTCACCGAAAGCTTTTTTTAAAATTTGCATTTAAATCCTCCTTTTAAGCTTAAATTAAAGCCGTAATTTAGCCAAAAATAGTTAAAATTCGCACAATTTAACGTAAAATTTTAAGGCTAAATATTATGTTTTTGGACGATTTGCTGCCGCAACTGACCGATTTTTTATCGGAGAGACTCGATGAAACGGGCGCGGACGCCTTTGTAGTGGGTATCAGCGGTGGGCTTGACAGCGCCGTGGTTTCTGCGCTTTGCGCTCTTACAGAGATCCCTACTTACGGGCTTATCCTACCTAGTGCGGGTTCAAATTTAGAAAATATGGCAGACGGCATCTTTCACTGCGAATCCTTTAATATCCCCTATGAAATCCAAGAGATCGCGCCATTTGTAGAAAATTTTACCGCTTTAAATCCCGGCGCAAGCGCTCTTCGCATCGGAAATTTCGCCGCGCGCGTAAGAATGAGCTTACTTTATGATTACAGCGCGGCTAAACGCGGCGTAGTCGTAGGCACGAGCAATCTTAGCGAGAGGATGCTAGGCTACGGCACGATCTACGGCGATCTAGCCTGCGCGTTTAATCCGATCGGAGAAATTTTAAAAACCGATCTGTTTAAATTTGCAAAAATTTTATGCATAGACGATGCGATCATCAAAAAAGCCCCAAGCGCCGATCTATGGGAAAACCAAAGCGACGAACGTGAGCTTGGATACAGCTACGAGATCTTAGATAGTGTGCTAAGAGATATTTTTTCGCACGAAGCGCTGCGGACGAAATTTCGCTCAGGCGAACGAATAAACGCAAACGATCTAAAATATCTGCAAAACTCGCGCCACAATCAAGAGCTGGTAAAATTTATCGTCCGTAGAATTCTTAAAAATAATTTTAAGCTTCGCGCGCCCGCAGTCGCTCGCATAGAGCCCGCACACTAAGGAGAGATTTATGAAAGAGATACCGTTTTATAAGGCTCAAATCGATAAAAAAGAGGAAGATTTAATCAAAAGCGCCCTCTACAACAGCGATATAAGATATAGCGAAATTTTTGAAGAGGATATTTGTAAATATTTCGGCGTAAAGCACGCCGTATCTACCACGAGCGGCACGACGGCGCTGCATCTGGCGCTTTGTGCGATGGATATTAAGCGCGGAGATAAAATTTTATGCTCCGTAAATTCCTTCCCCAACGTCGCCGAAGTGATCCGCCACTTCGACGCAGAGCCCGTTTTCGTAGATATCGATCCGATAAGCTTTAACATTACGAGCGAAAGCCTTGCTCGCACGATAGATCAGAACCGCCACAAGAAGCTAAAATGCGCTTTCATCTCGCACATCGCGGGGCTTGCTGCGGATATAGACGCCATCAGCGAGGTCGCCAAAAGCGAAAATATCATCCTTATAGACGATGCGTGCCGAGCTATGGGCGCTACCTATAAGGGCGCAAAAATCGGAGCACTTAAAAGCTCGCTCATATCGTGCTTTCAGATCAATCCTCAAGCGCAAGACGCGATCTCTACGGCGGGTTTTTTCGTCACGAACGACGATGAGATCGCAAGCGCCGCGCAAATTTTAAGAAATGGCGGCATCGTAGGGGACGCCTTTTACAAAGACGGCAATATGTCCTTTACCTACGACGTCGATCGCATCGGTCAAAAATACGATCTTAACGCTATAAATTCCGCCTACGCAATCGCCCAGTTTGAGAAAACCGACGCTTTTATAAAGCGACGCAAGCAGATCGCCACAGCGTATCGCGAGCAGCTCGCAAACTGCCCTCACGTGACGCTTCCAAGCGACAGCGAGGAGCATATCTATACTCAATTCATCGTAAAGATCGACAAAAACCGCGACGATTTCGCCAAGGCGCTGATCTCGCGCGGAGTGAGCGTTTCGCTGCACTATGTGCCGGTGCACCTGCTAAGCTACTACAAAAGCAAATATAATTACAAGGTCAATGATTTCCCGAATGCGCTTAAAAACTATCAGCAAATTTTATCCCTGCCGATCTATACGGCGCTTAGCGACGACGATGTGAGCTACATCTGCGAGCAGATCAAAGAGATAGCGCAAAATCGTGTTTAAACTCCTAATCGAGCGAAACCTATACGACCCGAGCCCCGCATGGCTTGCGCTCGGAGTAATTTTAGCGCCTTTATCGCTGCTTTATACGCTTATCGTCTGCCTAAAAAGGCTCTTTGCTAAGCCGCAAAAATTTAAAATTCCAATAATCAGCGTCGGAAATTTAACTCTCGGCGGAAGCGGCAAAACCCCGCTAGTGCGGGCGCTTTTTAAAGAATTTAACGGGGGGTTCAAAACCTGCATCATCCTTCGCGGATACGGACGCAAAAGCAGAGGCTTGCTTGAAGTGGCGCTCGACGGGCGGATACTTTGCGACGTGGAGCAAAGCGGAGATGAGGCGATGGAATACGCGCTGTTTCTGCGCGGCGCAAACGTGATCGTCAGCAAAGATCGCGCCGCAGGGATTTTGCGCGCGCAAACTCTCGGCTTTGAGCTGGTGATCTTAGACGACGGGTTTTCTAAATTTGATATCTCTAAATTTGATATCTTGCTGCGCCCGCAAAGCGCGCCGAAGCTGCCCTTTTGCTTGCCCTTCGCCGCGTATCGCTACCCGCCGTTTTTTTATAAATTTGCGGATTTCATACCCGCACCCAGCGATATTTCGCAGGAGCTTAAAATCATTTCGGCGGCGGATCTGCAAGGCGCGCTAAACGGCACGGATGAAATTTCAAATCTTGCGGATGGAAATTCAAATTCCACCGCAAATAAAATTTCGGATTTAAATTTAAATCGCGCGGCAGATGAAATTTCAAATTTAAACCCCGCCGCGGATAAAATTTTAAATTCTAAAGAGGCTGGTTTTGAAAAATCCCGCACGATCTTAATCAGCGCTATCGCCAAACCTTGGCGCTTGCAAGAGTTTTTGCCGCTCGCAAAAGCCCACGCATTTTTCCCCGATCATTATGATTTCAAAAAAGAGCAGATTTTAGAGCTGCTAAGGCGCGAGGATGCGGAGCATATCCTTTGCACGGCGAAAGATTACGTGAAATTAAGGGATTTGGGCGCGGAAATTTCGGTGATTTTGCTAAATTTAAAGCTAAGCGAAAACTTTATCCGCGAAATTCAAAACTACATAAACCAAGCTATGATAAAATAAGGTTTTTAAAGGAATTTTATGATAAAAAAGAGCAAAACCGCTGAAGTCATCATCTCCGCGCTGCCCTATATCCGTAAATTTAGAGATAAAATTTTCGTCGTCAAATACGGCGGCGCGGCGCAAACTGACGATGCGCTCAAGCTTGATTTTGCCCGCGATATCGTGCTTTTGCATATGGTCGGCATCAAGATCATCGTCGTGCACGGCGGCGGCAAAAAGATCAATCAGACCCTGGACAAGATCGGCGTGCAGAGCGAGTTCAGGGACGGTCTTCGCGTAACGAATAAAGACGCGATCGAAATTACCGAGATGGTGCTAAGCGGCGCGGTAAATAAAGAGATCACGGCACTTTTGAACCAAAACGGCGCGCCCGCGATCGGCATCAGCGGCAAGGACGGCGGGCTTTTGAAGGCAAAATTTCTCGATGAGAAAAAATACGGCTTCGTAGGCGAGATCACCGAGGTAAACACCAAGCTGATAAATGACCTACTGCAAAAGGACTATCTGCCCGTGATCGCCCCGCTTGCGGGCGGCGAGACGGACGAAAACGTGAGCTTTAATATCAATGCCGATCTCTGCGCCAGCAGGATCGCAGCCGCGCTAAAAGCGAGCAAGGCGATATTTTTAAGCGACATTGACGGCGTGCTTGATAAAGATGGAAATTTAATCAGCAAGCTTGATGCCGCGCTCATTTCGAAGCTTAAAAATGACGGCACGATCGCAGGCGGCATGATCCCAAAGGTCGATGCGTGCCTGCAATGCGTGCGAAACGGCGCAAGTGCCGCGCATATCATCAACGGCAAAATTCCGCACTCGATCCTGCTTGAGCTTTTCACGGACGGCGGCATAGGAAGTTTGATAAAGGAAGAAATTTAGGCGCGAGCGCGGAGGCGGCAGGCTTAAAGCGGCAATGTCGCAAGTCCGTGCAAAAAGTCTAAACGATCAAATTTAAAGCGCCTAGGCGGGCGTAAATTTTAAAATTTTAAAAAGGAAAAAGATGAAACTGGTTTCAACGAGAGATTTTTCGCAAAAAGCGGATCTTAGCTACGCGCTGCTAAATCCGAGCGCGAGCGGCGGCGGGCTTTTCAGCCCCGAGAGGCTGCCGCTTTTGAGCGAGGATTTTTTTAAACAGTGCGAGGATCTGAGCTACAAACAGATCGCGCTTAAAATCATCGAGAGTTTCGATTTTGACGTAAGCAGCGAGGTCTTTGAGAGTGCGCTAAAGCGCTACGATAAATTTGAAAACCCCGCTTGCCCCGTCCAGATCAAAAAACTAAGCGAAAACGCCTATATTTTGGAGCTTTACCACGGCCCGACGCTTGCGTTTAAGGATATGGCGCTGCAGCCCTTCGGCGCGCTTTTAAAGAGCATCGCAAAATCCAGGAATGAAAAATTTTTAATAATGTGCGCCACGAGCGGCGACACGGGGCCTGCGACGCTGGAGGCATTTGCGGACGACGAAAACATCAAAGCGGTCTGCCTCTACCCACAGGGCGGCACGAGCGAGATACAGCGCCAGCAGATGGTAAAACAAAGCGCGGCAAATCTTAAAATTTTAGGCGTGCGCGGCAACTTCGACGATACGCAACGCGCGCTAAAATCGCTGCTAGCTGATGATGATTTCAAAAACGAACTCGCGCGGGCGAATTTAAATTTAAGCGCCGCAAACTCGGTAAATTTCGGCAGGATTTTATTTCAAATCATCTACTACCTCTACGCTAGTATCTATTTCTCAAAGCACGGCGTATTGAGCCCCGAGCAAAATTTAAAGCAAAGCGATCAGTGCCAGGCGTGCGGCAAAAATTTAAACGCTTCGGGCAGTAAAAATTTTGGCGCCGCAGCGGATGCAAACAGCGCGCAGAGCGTAAAACAGAGCGCTAAATTTAACACCTTCGACGTCATAGTGCCTAGCGGGAATTTCGGCAACGCGCTGGGAGCGTATTTCGCCAAAAAAATGGGCGCAAAGATCGGCAAAATCAAGATCGCTTCAAACGCGAACAATATCCTGACCGAGCTTTTTACGCGCGGCATCTACGATCTGCGCGGGCGCGAGCTCATCCGCACGATCAGCCCTGCGATGGATATTTTGATTAGCTCCAACGTTGAGCGACTGCTTAGCGATATGTTTGGCGATGCGCGCACGAGCGAGCTGATGCAAAGCCTGGTACGAGATAAATTTTATAAGCTTAGCGCGAGCGAGCTTGCGAAGCTGCGTGAGGTCTTCGAGGCGGATTTTTGCGACGATACGCAGTGTGCTAAATTTATCAAGCAAGAAAGCAGCCGCGGCGTGCTGATCGATCCGCACACGGCGACCTGCTTTAAGCTGCTTGACGAAAGCCGCCTAAATCTCGTCATCTCGACCGCAAAGTGGATCAAATTTACGCCGTCGATGATCAGCGCGATCAAAGGCAGGGCTTGCGAGGACGAGCGAGCCGATATGATCGCGCTTTCGAAAGAATTTCGCAGCGACATTCCGCCACAGATCTCGCGCCTTTTTAGCGCGCCACAGGTACACTCAAGCGTCGTGGAACAAAGCGAGATCAAAAATGCCATAATGGAGTGGATCAAAAAATGATAGTAATCCCCGCGCGCCTTGCTTCAACGCGCTTTAAAAATAAAATTTTATGTGAGTTTGGCGGCGTGCCGATGTTTATCAAAACGGCTCAAAATGCCGCCAAAGCAGACCGCGTGCTAATCGCCGTGGATGAGCCGCAAATTTTAAAGATCGCGCAAGATTACGGCTTTGACGCCGTTCTCACCGCGCGCGAGCATCAAAGCGGCACCGACCGCATCGCTGAAGCGGTCGCGAACGCAGCGCTTGCGGAGGACGAGATCATCATCAATATCCAAGCCGACGAGCCCTTTTTTGAGAGCGAAAATTTGATTAAATTTAAAGATTTCGCCAACGCCATGATCACGCAAAAGGGCGCATTTATGGCGAGCTGCTACAAATACATAAGCCAGCAGGCGGCAGAAGATCCAAATTTAGTCAAGCTAGTGCTCGATAACGCGGGCTTTGCGATCTATTTTTCGCGCTCGCTCATCCCCTATCCGCGCGCGGCATGCGAATGCTACCTCGGACACATCGGCATCTACGCATACAGCGTGCGAAATTTAAAGCGCTTTTGCGCCCTGCCCGCCTCGGTGCTGGAAGATACCGAGAAGCTCGAGCAGCTTCGCGCCATAAGCGCCGGCGAGAAGATCGCGATGCTTGAAATAAAAACCGCGAGCATCGGCATCGACACGCCGGCTGATTACGAGCGCGCGCTAAAGGAGTTCGGCAATGGAATTTGATCGCGCCTTTTTAAGCACGAAATTTAAAGCGAGCGGACCCACAAAATTTAACGATAACGAGCTACGCGGCACGGAATTTGGGATGCAGGGGTCTGCCGCGGAGCGTAAAATTCTAACGGCGCATGAAATTCTAATGGCACACGGAATTTTAAAATTTAAAGATACGAGCGCAAGATGACCTACGATGAATACAGATCCGCCGTAGATACGCTAAATGCGTGGGCGCGGGCATATTACACCGACGATAAGCCAATCGCGAGCGACGAGGAGTACGACGAACTTTATTCGCAAGCGGAGAAATTCGAGCAGCAAAACCCCGAGCTCGCGCTGCCCTACTCGCCTACGCGGCGCATCGGAGGCGCGATCAGCGAGGGCTTTTCCAAACTCGCTCACGGCGCGCAGATGTGGTCGATGGAGGATATTTTCGACGACGCGGACCTTTTGGCGTGGCTAGCTCGCGGCGAGAAGAGCGGCGCGCAGTTTTACGTCGAGCCGAAATTTGACGGCGCGAGCTTAAATTTAACCTACGAAGGCGGCGTGCTGATAAGCGCGGCGACGCGCGGCGACGGGCTTATAGGCGAGGACGTGACGCAAAACGCAAGAGCGATCAAATCGGTGCCGCTTCAGATCCCCTACGCGCAAAGGATCGAGATCCGCGGCGAGACGCTGATCGCAAAGAGCGATTTTGACGCGCTAAACGACGAGCGCGCCGCAAACGGCGAGAGCTTATTTTCAAACCCGCGCAACGCCGCCGCGGGGAGCCTGCGCCAGCTGGATAGCGCGATCGTAGCGAAGCGGAAGCTAAAATTTATCCCATGGGGAGTGGGCGAGCATTCGTTAGACTTTGCGCTGCACTCGCAGATAATGGAGTTCGTGCGTAGCCTAGGTTTTTTGCGCGACGAGTTTTGCCGCATCTGCAAGAGCGCAAGCGAGATCAGGAGCGCGTACGAGGCGCTGCATAGCATGCGCGCGAGCAAAGACCTGATGCTAGACGGCATGGTAATCCGCGTAAACGAGCTTTCAAAGTGCGCCCAGATGGGCTATACGGTGAAATTTCCGCGCTTTATGGTCGCGTACAAATTTCCCGCGGTCGAAAAGGTAACGCGGCTGTGCGAGATCAATCTGCAGGTCGGCCGCACCGGCGCGGTCACCCCCGTAGCCGTCGTGGATAGCGTAAATATCGATGGTGCGAACGTTTCAAACGCGACGCTTCATAATTTCGACGAGATCGCGAGACTTGGGCTGATGAAAAACGATTTCGTAGGCATCATCCGTAGCGGCGACGTGATTCCTAAGATCACGAGCGTTTATAAACAGCGCAGAGACGGCACGCAGAGCGAAATTTTGCGCCCGGATCGCTGCCCGGTTTGCGGCGAGAAATTACTTGACGAAGGCGCGCTCATAAAGTGTCAAAACCTCGATTGCAAGGCGCGCGTGATAGGCTCGCTGATCTATTTCTGCTCCAAAAAATGCATGAATATCGAAGGGCTAAGCGACGCGACGATTACGCAGCTTTTTGAAAGCGGCAAAATTTCAAAAATTGGCGATATTTACGCCCTCAGCGCGCAGGATTTGGCGGATCTTGAGGGCTTTGCGGATAAAAAAATTTCAAATCTTTTGGGCGCGATAAATGCGAGCAAAAACGCGCCGCTTGAGCGCTTCATCGCTTCTTTGGGGATCGAGCACATCGGCGAGGTGGCTGCGCGCAAGATCGCCGCGGCATTCGGGCAGGATTGGCTGGATGCGAGCGAGGATGAAATTCTGCGACTGGAAGGCTTTGGAGAAGCGATGGCGAGGAGCCTAGCGGAGTTTTGTAAGATAAATCGCGAAAAAATTCTAAATCTAAGCGAAATCATCACGCCGCGTGCACCCCAGACGCAGACCGCCAAAAGCGCCTTCACCGACCGCAGCGTCGTTATCACCGGCACGCTCAGCCGTCCGCGCGACGAGTTTAAGGCCAGACTTTTGGCGATGGGCGCGAAGGTGCAGGGCTCGGTATCTGCCAAGACCGACTTCGTGCTTGCAGGCGCAGAAGCGGGCTCCAAGCTGCAAAAAGCTCGCTCGCTTGGCGTGCGGGTGATCGACGAGAGCGAGTTTGAAGCGATTGCGAGCCTGGCGACGCCCGGTGCAAATTCACCCGGCAGGAGCGAGCCCCAAACGCTTGCGGGGAGCGGCGAGTGAAGGTTTTTTGCTCGGCGCCAAACCCGCACGCAAACGGCGCGGGATTAAATTTTAAAAGCAATCTCCGCCCTGCGGCGCTTGCGTGTTTTATGAAGCGCGAGAATTTTAAAAATTTTGTAGTGCACGAGCAAGCGGCAAAAGCGACAAATCGAGCGGTCGGCGCTAGATCACAGGTCTTCGAGGCGCGTGCAAAAGCGGCAGACCGAGAGGCGATTTCTGCTAGGCGGGCGGGCTCCGCTTGCCGCGGCGCCAAGACGGCGAGCGCAATGTCGATAGATGCGACTGCAAGCAAGAATATTTCAAATTTTGCGCCACTCAAACACTGCGCCGATAGGAAAAATTTTAAAATTTTCGCTAGCGGCAAGATAAAATTTACAACGCACGGCGAGCCGAAACCTGCAACGCACAGTATGGTTAAATTTACGGCGCGGCGCAGGCTAAAGTTTGAGCCTTGCGGCACTGCTACGCGCGACTTTGCTTTGTGCGATAGAATTTTAAACCCAAAGCCGCGCAAAAGCCGCGCAAGCTTTAAAATTTCATCGCGGCGCGGAGAAAAGACAAAATGAGATTTGATCTGCTCGTCGCAAACACGCTTAAAATCAGCAGAAATCAGGCCGCCGCGCTGATAAAACAGGATAAAATTTTGCTGCGTGGCTCCGTGCAAAACAGACCCTCCGCGCAGATCGCGCCCGAGCAGAGCGGCGAAATCAGCGCGATTGATCAAATTTACGTAAGCAGGGGCGCGCTCAAGCTTGCAGGCTTTTTGGACGAGCTTGCCGAAAACGGGCTTTTGGCAAGCTGCAGCGTAAATTTGCCTAACTCGGCAGCAGAAATTTCAAAGCCATGCAGCGGCGCAAAGAGCGCAGATAATAAATCGACAGCGACGCAAAGAGCGGGTGAGGTAGCGACGCAAATTTCAAATGTAGATTTTGCGGCTACGGATAAAATTTTAGGCGCGAACGAGGCTGATAAAATTCCAAGCGCGGCCGTCACGACGACAAGGAGCGCGAAAGCGACTACCGAGGCGATCCGCAGCGTAAAAACTAATGCCGATACGGCAGGACTTTTGCAAACGGACGCAGACGCTGAAACGGCAGAGATTTTAAATGCGGCGAAAGCCTCCAAATCGGGCGGCAATGCGGGCGCGTGCCGCAACGAAGGCGGCGCGGAGCCGGTACAAATAAAGCCCTTGCAAAAAGATATTTTAAATTTAGCGGGAGCCGATGTTTTGGACGTGGGCAGCAGCACGGGCGGGTTCGTGCAAATTTTACTTCAGCGTGGCGCAAAGAGCGTGACCGCGCTTGACGTCGGTAGCTCGCAGCTAAGCGAAATTTTGCGACGCGATCCCCGCGTGATCGTACGCGAAAACACCGACATTAGGGAGTTTGCGAGCGAGAAAAAATTCGATCTCATCACCTGCGACGTGAGCTTCATCTCGCTAAATTTGATCTTAAAAAGCCTCACTAGCCTCGCAAAAAGCGCTCTCATCGTGCTATTTAAGCCGCAATTTGAAGTCGGCGCGGAGGCGAAGCGAAATAAAAAAGGGGTGCTCAAAGACGAAAAAGCGGCGCGCGGCGCGCGGATGAAATTTGAGCGGCTATGCGCCGAGCTGGGGCTTGCCGCCAGGGCGGCGGAGGTGCGCGCCTCGGCGGCCGCCTGGGTCGGCTCGCTGGGGCAGGGCGCCTCGGTGC
>NZ_CALIJA010000082.1 GCF_938017615.1 uncultured Campylobacter sp.
ATTAATTCTTAAAACTCTTTCGTCTGGCAGAAAAATAAAATCTTTATTGTCATCTACGAAGCCTCTAAATTCAATCCTGCCATCGCCAGGAACATAACCAATTCTTTTCCATTGATAAAAGATAGATGCTAATTCCCGTAGTCTAGTTTTATCATCCTCATATATCTCTAATGTTTTTCCAGTTGTCCCACTCGTATATGCTTTTTTTAAATACGATATAGAAACATCGCTACGCACCATCTTTTTAGAATTATTTCTTATTTCATCTTTTGTTAATATAGGTATTTTCTTTAAATCAGAGATATCATTTAGCATAGAAGGATGAAAGCCCGCAGAATCATATTTTTCTTTATAGAATGTTGTTTTGTAATATGCAATATCAACAATATGTTTTAATGATTCAAACTGGTATTTTTCCATATGCTTAATATTCTCTATTTCGTTATTCAATAGTAGATTATAAAAATTATAAAATTCTCTATTTAATTTTCTAATCCTATAGGGTATAATGGCATAAAGCCTTCTTGCAAATGCTTCTAAAATATAGTTTGATTTAATAATTTTTTTTATACTACCAATCATATTAAAAATGAAATCTCCGTCGTCTGCACCATGTCCCAAAGCTCTATCGGCCAGTTTTTTTTGCTGCCTTTTAGAGCCTCAAATAGCGCCTCGAGCTCTTCGAGCTGCCCCTTTTGGCTTACGTTCGTTGAAATTTCTTTCAGCCTCACTCCATATCCCTTTAGGCTTTTATAATCGTCTAAAACAATGCTCTTGCCGTCGAAGTGAATTTCCATAAATTCCTTACTTAGCTCCTTGCTGCCGTTTGCAAAATACTCGATATTGGCCACCGAGCCGTCTTTGTATTTTAAGACGATGGATTTATTATCCTCGGCGCTATATTTTTCATTACTCGGCGTGATTGCCTGTGAAAATACGCTCTGTGTCTCGCTACCCGTTAGCGCCGTCATCAGATCTATTATATGGCATGCTTCGCCTACCATCCTGCCGCCGTTTTCATGCACCCAATGATCCATTGGTATATAGCCCGCGTTCATTCTATATCTAATTATCATAGGATTTATTCTGACGCTCGTGTGCTTTTTTATCTCCTGCACGTAAGCGCTAAATCGCCTGTTGAATCCCACGAATAAAAGGGGCTTGTCGCCTCCCCCTTCGTAAAATTTATTTATCTTTTCAAGCTCCTCTTTATTTGTCGCAAGCGGCTTTTCTACAAATACGTTTTTGCCCGCTTCAAGCGCCTTTAAAGTAAGCTCCGCATGGCTATCGTGCCTTGTGGAGATGATCACCAAATCAACGTTTTTGTCATTTAAAATATCGTCTAAATTTGAAGTAGCGTAGTTCGCTCCGTATTGCTGCGCCACGGCCTTTGCTTTATGTCCACTCCGGTTCATGATCGCGTAAATTTTATACTTGTCCGTAAGCTTTGAGATATTAGGCAGGTGCATCCCGGTAGCAAATCCGCCGACGCCTACGAACGCGACGTTTATCACATCCCTGTTTACTGGCGCGGAGCTTATAATGATTTTTTTATCATGATTTAGATAGCTATCAAGCTCGGTTAAATTTGCCTCGCCGTAGTCAAGCAAAACCATAAGCGGCTTATTCTGCGAAGTCTGTAGCGATTCAAACGCCTCCGTTACCTGCTCGATAGGATATTTTGCGTCTATGAGCTTATCCAGCTTGATCAAATTTTCATTTACTAGCCTTAGATACTCGCTCATATTTCGATTTTCGGTCCATCTGACGTAGCTAAACGGATAATCAAGCCCCCCCTCTTCGTAGCTCTTGTCGTAGCGACCGGGACCGTAGGAAGTGGAGATGAGAAAATCAAGCTCCTTTTTATACATATCCTCTCTATTGATCTGCATGCTGGCAACGCCTACGAGCACCACTCTGCCCTTCTTCTTGCACATCTGAAAGCTTTGCGATAGCGGCTCGCTACTGCTCGTAGCGGCGGTAAATAGCACGCCATCGGCGCCGTATCCGCCGCTCCAAGATGAAACGACGTCTAGCAAATTTTCCTTTGAAGGATTGATAGTTAGCTCGGCGCCGTATTCCTTTGCTATCTGCAAGCGCCTATCGTCAAAATCGCTAACCGCAACCCTCACGCCTGAAATTTTAAGCATCTGCACCGCAAGAAGCCCTAAGATCCCAGCTCCCACGACTACGCAGGTCTCGCCCAGCCTTAGATCGATCCGCCTAACGCCTTGCATCGCTATGCCGCCGAGAGTCACGGTGCAAGCCCGCTCAAAGTCCATATCCTGCGGCATTTTCATAACTAAATTTTTAGGCACATCTACGTATTCTGCGTGGTTTGCAAGCCCTGCACCGGCTGCGGCGACGCGCTCTCCGATCTCAAAATTTGAAACGCCCTCTCCGACCGCTATGACGACGCCGCTAAGCGAATAGCCGGTCGGGCTTCCGCTATCAAGCTTGCCCTTTACCTTCGCATAGACGCTGGCTATGCCGTCGGATTTCACCATATTGATGACTTTTTTTACGTTCTCCGGCTGCTCCAAAGCCCTTCTAATCAAGCTCTTTCCGCTATTTGATACGCCGCTTATCTCGGTGCCCGCCGATATGCAGCTATTCACTACTTTGATAAGAACGCATCCCCTTGAAACGCTTGGAGCAGGGATCTGTTCTGCTAAAACCTTACCTTTTTTAACTATTGCTTGTATCATTTTACAACCTTTATTTGTTTTAATTTTAGTGCCGGCTTTTCTATAAAATTCCAAGAGACGCAAGCTATCGCGAGCGTCGCGGCTACCACTATGAGATATAGCCATAAAGAGCCGCCAAAGCCCAGACTAATTAAAATTTGAACTATTAGCATATGATAAAGATATGTACTATAAGAGAGATCTGTGCTTCTGGCCATCTTTAAATTTGTGTAGGAAAAAGCCATACTAAACATAGCTAGCGCTAAAAGGAAAATTTGAAATACGGTAGAAATTTCCAAGCCTCTCTTATAATCTCCAAGCCCGCTTCCAAACTCTATAGCCACAAAACAAAATATTAAATAGAACGCAATATAAAATAAGCCGTAACCTACGAGATATTTTTTTATATCCAACCAATAAAGTCTCATAACCATCCCGATGATAAATATCCACAAAAACGGCAAGCATATAAGCTCAAGAAGCTTATTTAAATTTGAAGCGGAGTAAAAATTTTCATCGGCGATTGCGGGAATTATCATTGATGTAAAAAATAGAAAAACTAACAATAAATTTCTTATAATTGCTTTTCTAATACACAAAATAAATGGAAGGACGATATAAAACGATAATTCGACGCTAAGTGTCCATAAAACGCCGCTCGGATAAGAGCTAAAAAAG
>NZ_CALIJA010000083.1 GCF_938017615.1 uncultured Campylobacter sp.
TAGTACAGGTTTAGACGGCTACGTCGCCTACGCACAAATCAGCCACTTACGAATTTCCCGCGACTATTGATAAGCAAACACTCGCTATATGCAAGCAAACTCGCGCTGTCCGCGCACAAACTCCGCGCCCTAAATTCCTCAAATTTAGACTATTTTTTCACCTTGATCACGTATGGCACCGATTTTATCACACCTTTGGAAAATAGCGTCTTGGTGTCCGCATACACGGCATCAAGCTCGGCCTTTGAGACGTCCGCATCGCTTACCTGCACGTCTTTGTCGTAGTATTTCTCGATCACGTCGATCGCGCCCTTTTGATCGCTCGGAGAAAGGGCCTTCAGGTGCTTTAAAATCAGCGCCGATTTGATAAACGCGCTCTTGCCGTGCACCGGCGCAAAGATCAATTTTACGTTGCTGTTGCGAAGGTGCTTCGTGATCCTTTTCATCTCCTCGGCGCAATACGGGCACTCCGGATCGCCCACGATGTAGGTCATATAAGGGTTATTTTTATCAAACGACTCGATATAGGCAAATCTCGCGGGATCTATGCTCTTTAACAGCTCAAGCGCGGCGGCATCCCTCGCGTCCTTTAAAATTTGAGTTCTCATCTTAAATAGCGCCGCATCCGCCCCGTCCGCAAGCTTGGGCTCCTCAGTCACTGCCACTAGGCTTTTGCCGTCGTCGCTAGCCAAAAATGCCTCTTTTGTGTCGCCCGAGCGGACGATTAGTAAATTTAGTCCGTTTAGCGAGTTCAGCTTATCGATCGAGATGAGCTGAGCGTTTTTATCATTTAGACTTTGCTTTAGGTTTTTCACGAATTCCGCTTCGTTCGCATTCGCGCCAAGCGCAAAAGCCGCACACGCAGCCAAGACGTAGATGATTTTTTTCATAGCTTCCCTCCCCTTAAAATTTCGCCAATTATACCAATTTAAAATAAAATTTGTTATAATCGCGCCCTATCAATTTAAGGAGAAATTTATGGCTTATTCAATGGGTGATTTAAAAAAGGGTTTGAAGATCGAAATCGACGGCATTCCGTATAAAATCGTGGAGTATCAGCACGTAAAGCCGGGCAAGGGAGCGGCATTCGTGCGCGCTAAGATCAAATCTTTCATCGATGGCAAGGTGCTTGAAAAGACCTTCCATGCGGGCGATAAATGCGAGGCGCCGAATCTCGAGGAAAAAGAAATGCAGTATCTCTACGATGACGGCGAGGCGTGTCAGTTCATGGATACCGATAGCTACGAGCAAATCGCGATCAGCGACGAGGATGTGGGCGAGGCGAAAAAATGGATGCTAGATGGCATGATGGTAAATATAATGTTTTACAACGGCAAAGCGATCGGCGTGGATGTACCGCAGGTGGTGGAGCTTAAAATCGTAGAAACTGCGCCGAATTTCCGCGGCGATACGCAGGGCAGCAATAAAAAGCCCGCCACGCTTGAGACCGGCGCCGTGGTACAGATCCCATTTCACGTATTAGAAGGCGAGGTCATCCGCGTTGACACCGTCCGCGGCGAGTATATCGAAAAAGCAAACAAATAACTTCTCTATTTTTGCGAAATTTTGATTTCGCAAAAATTCCTCTTTCTTTTAAAATTTATAAACTCCGGACGATAAATTTAAACCGCATCGGTTGCGTAAATTTTGATTAAAATGGCTTTTCGAATTTGCCGCAGCGTGGATCATTTAATCTAAATTTTGCGTAGCGCTGATTTGGCAAATTTAGGATGGTTTTACGATTAAATTTACGGATATGAAATTTGAGTATAAAAACGCCCGAAAGCAAATCTTGCGACCCGCTTTCGGGCTTTGAGCTAGGCTGCAACTTTAATTAGATTTAAAATTTCACCTTCACTTGGGAAACGAGGCTTAGCAAAATCTTTATTGAAGAAAAGCTTTCTGCCGTCAACTTCTACTAGAAAGTCTCCGCTGCCACCAGGGGCCAACTCGACAACTGCATCCTTATAGACGCCTGTTATTTCATCTCTCACACGGAGAGCTTGCGGTCTATAAGATCAAGAATTACAATAAGTAATTACAACCTTCATCTTTTATTCCTTTCTAAAAAAGTGCCACATTCTAGCAGAACTAGCTTAAATTTTAATATAAAAGTTGGGTTCCGCGCGCCTCAGCATTTAAAATTTATGGGCGAATTTCGCCGTTTGCAAAGCTCTAAATTTCGCTGCTGTGAGCCCAAGGCTAGTCTTCAAATTTTAAAATTTCATCGTAGCAGAGATAAAAATCGCAGCCGTGCGCATGGAATTTCTTATCGCCGTGAAAGTGTCCGAAATACCACCGCTCAGGCCTTACGAGCTCAAAGATCCTCTCTAAATACTCAGACGTTTTATCGGGAGTACTTTTGCCGCACCAAAGGTACTCTTTTAAAAATTTCATCACAAACCCCGGCGCCGTGTGACTTAGCACCGCATCGATCCGCCCGCCCGCGGCGATGAAATTGCGCGCATTTCGCATCGCGTAGCCAAACTCATCCTCGCTCGGAATCTCGCGCGCCCACCAGCTAAGCCCCGGTATCCGATGCGCCTTATCGACGCTAAGCGCGCCGCCGAAGCATAAAAAGCGCCGCGCCGCGATCTCGTAAATTTCGCCGCGCCGTAGCCAAAAAATATTTTCGCCGCCCACGCCTACGCTGCCGCCGAATTTCCACTCGCGCGGCAGTTCGTCCAACATATCGAAATTTTCGTGGTTACCGTCGATAAAAAGAAGTGTGGCGGGAAAATATCTTTCTATATTTTTGCGTGCCATAAACT
>NZ_CALIJA010000084.1 GCF_938017615.1 uncultured Campylobacter sp.
AGAAATTTTTCAAAAAATACGGCGAAAGAATTTTCAAAATTCTAGTTATTCACCCGTCCGTATCCTGCGAAGCGGTTCGACGCTAGGCAGCTTATGCGGTCTTTGCCACAGCGCACGATGTAGCTATTTTCCATCTTTTGCCCCGCTACATGGACGTTTTTCTTATTTAAATTTACGAAGTCCGCTTGATTTCTACCGCGAGTATTGTGGACAAATTTCACGCGACCGTCGGCATAGATCTCGCGCACGATACCGATATGGCTGATCTCGTTATTGACCTTGCCTTTGTTAGAGCGCAAGGTGTTTTGAAAAAATACCAAATCCCCCACTCGCGGCGTATTGCTGAGTAAATTTTTACGGCTGTAATAATTATATATTGCTTGGGATTTACGTCCGTTTGTGAAGTATTTCGGCAGATCTTTTGAGTTAAAAAATAGATCATCGTATTTATCATTTAGCACGGTAATAAATCCGCTGCAGTCCCCTCCCGCGCGAGTACCAGTGTAATCGTCTACCGATGCAATTAGCGGGCGGTTAAACTCGCTTCCTGGCACCGAAGTTATTCCTTCTTCATGATCGTTTAAGACATACGCTTGCTGGCTGCCGGCAGACGGGGCTTTCGAGGAGCAACCGATCAGCAAAAACGCACCCAAAGCGCAAATAATTAGTTGTTTCATATAAAAAATCCTTATAAAATTATGTAACGGTTAAATTTAGGCGTAATTTTAGCGCTCAGTGGTAACAAAATGGTAACTTTAAAGCTAAATTCTGTATAATCGCCGAAATTTTATACGGAGAAATCATGCATTATCTACGAATTAACGGGGGCAAAAAACTAAGCGGCAGCGTCAAAATAAGTGGCGCAAAAAACGCCGCACTGCCGCTCATAGCTCTATCTATCCTTTCAAAAAACGAAGTCGTAATTAAAAATTTACCCGCAGTTTCCGATATCCACACGCTAATTCAGCTGCTTTCAAATTTAGGCGCAAAATGCGAGTTTCTTGACGCCAACACCGCCAAAATCGATCCGCGCGAGATAAACTCGACCAAGGCTATCTACGACATAGTGCGTAAAATGCGCGCTTCGATCTTGGTGCTAGGACCGCTTTTAGCGCGGTTTAGACACTGCGAGGTAAGCCTTCCCGGAGGCTGCGCGATCGGCGCAAGACCGATCGATCTGCACCTTAGCGCGCTTGAAAAGATGGGCGCGGAGGTTAAGATCGAGCAAGGTTACGTCGTTTGCACCGCAAAAAAGGGGCTTAAGGGCGCGACTATAAATTTTGACAAAATTACCGTCACCGGCACCGAAAATATCGTAATGGCGGCTGCCTTAGCAAGCGGCACCACTCATATCATAAACGCGGCAAAAGAGCCCGAAGTGATCGCCGTTTGCAACGCATTAAAAAGCGCAGGCATCGACATAGAGGGCATCGGCACGAACGAAATCCTCATCAAAGGAAGCGGCGGCGAGCTTTTAAGCTTAAACGAAATTTCGATTATTCCCGATCGCATCGAAGCAGGCACCTATCTGTGCGCAGGCGCGATCACGGGCTCTCGTATCAAGATCACGCACGCTTGCGCGGCTCATCTTGGCGCAGTGCTTGCAAAATTTGAAGATATGGGCTTTAAATTTGAAATTTCAAGCGGCGGCGAGGAAATAACTATCCTGCCCGCCTCAAAGATCAAACCCGTAGAGATTATAACGAGCGAATATCCGGGCTTTCCTACCGATATGCAGGCGCAGTTTATGGCGCTTGCGTGCATCTCCTCGGGCGTCAGCACCATCGACGAGAGGCTTTTTGAAAACCGCTTCATGCACGTAAGCGAACTTTCAAGAATGGGCGCAGATATCCGCCTAAACGGACACATCGCGACGATCAGCGGCGGCAAGCTAAACGGCGCGGACGTGATGGCTACCGATCTGCGCGCCAGCTCGGCACTCGTTTTAGCCGCCCTTGCGGCGCGCGGCGAGAGCAAAATACATAGAATTTACCACCTGGATCGCGGATATGAGAGACTAGAGGCTAAGCTTGGTGCGCTTGGCGCGGACATACAGAGGCTCGAGGAATGAAGACTTCGGAATAAAATCTTGCGCAAGCAAGCAAAGTGGAATTTTACGAGCGAAATGTTTTGAAATTTTAAGTAACACTAGCATTAAAATAAGGCAATTGAGCCCGTAAAATTTCGCGCATTTATTTGGGTAAAATTTTGCTTTGCAAGCTTTGGCGCAACATAAAATTTAAGGTCACGCGAAGTATTAACTGCGCGAATTTAAAATGTAAAAAAATGATAAAAAGGACTTAAAATGATAGGAATAAATGAGGCTATAGATTTGGCTACGGCTAGAATCACATCAAGCAGGCGGAGCGAAATGGTGCCTCTTCCCAGCGCCTTAGGTCGTATCCTTTCTAGCGATATTTCTGCGATTAAAAACCTGCCCTGCTTCGATAATTCGGCGCTTGACGGCTATGCCTATGCGGCGGACTTCAAAGACGAAGAGCTAAAAATCGTAGAGCCTACGATTTTTGCGGGAGATGAGAAATTTTACGAAATCAAGGCTACGCAAGCGCAAAAGATAATGACCGGCGCGCCAATGCCTGCGGGCGCGGACTCTGTCGCGAGGCTAGAGGATGTAGACGCGCAAGGTGGAACTCTAAAAATCCCTGCTTCCGTTCATGCCCACGACGGCTTTCGTAAAAAAGGCGAGGAGGTGCGCGCGGGCGAGCTTTTATTGCGCCGTGGCGAAATTTTAAACCCTGCTAAAATCATGCTTCTTGCCGCGCAAGGAATTTACGAAGTAAGCGTTTACGCGCGTCCTAAAATCGCCCTATTTTCCAGTGGAAACGAACTAAAAGAGCCGTGGCAGAGCGCAAGTGAGCGCGAAATTTATAACGCCAACTCTAGTGGCATTGCTGCATTGCTGCAAAAATACGGCTTTGAAAATGAGTATTTAGGGATTTTAAAGGATGATTTTAGCGCGGTATGCGAGGCGCTAGACGCTGCTACGCGTAAATTTGACGTGCTAATTACCAGCGGTGGAGCAAGTGCTGGGGAGGCGGATTTTATGCAAAGCGCTATGAGTGAACTTGGATTTTTACAGGTTTTCGATCACATCGATATCAAGCCCGGCCGCCCCAGCAAGTGCTTCGCAAAAGACGGCAAATTCGTCTTTGCAATGGCAGGCAATCCGATGGCTGCTTTCGTGCTTACGCGCGCAGTCATACTGCCGATCCTATTTAAGCTTAGCGGCGCAAGCGAGGCTTTTAGCGCAGAAGCGGCGATCTATGCCAAGCTCGCAAGCGATCTGAAGCTAAAAAGCGGCAGAGTAAATTTAACCGTAGGCGCATATGAAGGCGGAGTTTTTACGCCTATGCCGTCGCCTTCTGGGCGCATCAGACCGCTGGCTGCGGCATCGCATTTTTTCTTGGCTGATCCCGAATGCGACAAAGTTCGCGCTGGAGAAATCGTAAAAATTTATGAAATTTAAGCGAGAAATTATTGACAAATGAAAATTTATAGGCTACAATCGCGCTTTATTTTTATCGCATGCGGGAATAGCTCAGTGGTAGAGCGCAACCTTGCCATGGTTGATGTCGCGAGTTCGACTCTCGTTTCCCGCTCCATCTTAACTTCAAATTTTAAAATTCCTTCCGCTCCATTCGCTTTTAAAGCACAAAATTTCGATATGAAAGCCTTGAAATGAAAATTTTAGTTTGCGTAAGCGGCGCGAGTTTTTGCGAGATCGGGCTTGATCTGCTTAAATTTCTTGCCAGCTCGCCGCATGAAATCCACGCCGTGTTTACGCAGGGCGCGCGCCGCGTCCTGAGCGCCGAAAGCGGCATAGACGCGGACGAGGCTTTAAAATCCGCGGAATTTAGGAGCGTAAAATTTTACCCCGATAACGATCTTAGTGCGCCGCCCGCTTCGGGCTCGTTCGGCATTGACGCAGTGATCTTTGCGCCCTGCTCTATCGGCTCTTTGGCTAAAATTTACGGTGGGCTTTGCGACAGCTTAAGCACCCGTGCCGCCGCAGTCGCGCTAAAAGAGCGCAAGCGGCTGGTCCTAGGCGTGCGTGAGATGCCGCTTTCTGCGATCAGCCTGCGTCAGATGAGTGAGCTAGCCGCACTCGGCGTCATCATCGCTCCGCCCGTGATCGCAGGCTACTGCGGCGTGCAAAATTTAAAAAATTTCATAATCGGCAAGTGGTGCGACGCGCTGGGCGTGCAAAACGAGCTATTTAAAAGGTGGCAATAATGCAAAACTCAAGAAAATGTATCTATCCGGGCACTTTCGATCCTATCACGAACGGTCATCTGGACGTCATCAAGCGCGCGCTAGGCCTCTTTGATGAAGTTATCGTGGCAGTCGCGCTAAACGAGAGCAAAAAACCCTACTTCAGCCTAAAATCCAGACTAGAGATGGCGCGAGCCGCGACACGCGGGCTTCGTGGCGTGAGCGTGCAAAGCTTTGATAATCTACTCGTGGATTTTGCTAAATCTTGCGGCGTGCGCTTCGTTATCCGCGGGCTTCGCGCGGTTAGCGACTTTGAGTACGAGCTGCAGATCGGCTACGCAAACGCCTCGCTATGGGAGGAATTTGAGAGCGTGTATTTGATGCCGACGCTCAAAAACGCCTTCATCTCAAGCTCGATCGTCCGCTCCGTTTTGAGCCACGGCGGCGACGTTTCGCACCTAGTGCCGAGCGAAATTTTAAAATTTTTAAAAAAATGAGCTTGCAAGCGATTAAAATTTAGCCTACAGGTGCGATTAAATTTAAAATTTACAAGCCGCACGGGAGATAAAAATGAATAAGCAAATGGATGAGATAGAAAGACTGCGAACGTTTTTAAAAAGCGTGAGAGATGAATACAAAGCCTTAAATAAAATAGCCGAAGCGCAGGCCGTAAGCAGGCGCTGGGCGTCGGACGAGTATATTAATTTAGAGCCATTTTATTTTGAGTTCAACCGTTTCTCAAAAGGTAGAGTTTTAAAAGAAGCGCCTAAAAATATCGCAAACGCCTACGAATACGGCTTTGACGCGCAAGATCGCGTCGTTTTTGAAAGACAACATGACGGCAAAAAAAGTTTCTTTGAAAGCCTTTATTTTTGGGGGCGGGACGAAGTTTTAAAATATCATTTCGGTTGCTACAATAAAAGATGCTCAAAATGCTTCAATATAAAAAGATTTGCCTATGAGGATGGCGTGCTAAAGTCCATCTATTCGGCCTTTGACAACAACGCCTATGGGATAGAAAATTTTACTTACGAAGGCGGCAAACTCGCACAAAGACAGGAGTATGTAGAGCACCCTCGCGCAGGCAGAAGGAATGACGTAACAAACTATGAATTTGACGCAATGGGCGAGCTGAGCTTGATAACCGAAAATGGTTATGTGCGCTATCAAAAGCCCAATAAGGATATGAGCTACAAAAAGCTCTATGAGCTCGCCGCGCAAAGGCTGCTGCCCGCGATTAAAGAGACGATCAAAAAGCACGCGCCAGGCTGTAAGCTCTACTGCATAAATTTAGCTTGCGACAATAGGAGTTTGCCGCCGATCATCGGATTCGGCTCGCAAGAGCAGCGCGCGCAGTGGCTTGCGCGAAAAGATGGCTGGCTTCTTTGGCTCGTTCCTGATTACGAGTTTCGAGCCGAGGTCGAAGTAGACTACGAAACGGCGAAAATTTTTGATCTTTTCAATCAAGAAACGCAGCTAAATGATAAATATGCGCAGGCTAAAAAGCTCATTTGGGAATGCGTGAAGCAGCTCAAAGCAGATCTTGGCGAATTTGCGCTCGATATGACGGAGGATTTTACGATCACGGCTACCGATTGCGATCTTAGCGATCTGCGGAAAAATTTCATAGCGATAAATCCCGAACCGATAGGCGGATAAGGGCAAAACTTAAAATTTCATCGTCGCGATTTTATCATTGCGCGCAGCACTCGCCCGCCCCAATGCGCCCCACTCTGCATAACGCCGCCCTGCTCCGCCCGAAGTGCCGCCATTTCCGTCTGACGCCATCCGATTCAACTGGTATACGTCCTGCTCTGTATGATGACGCCCTGCTTCGCCTGACGCGTCATCATATCCGCACGGCGTGCCGTCTTTACCGACTGGTGCCCTGCTTCGCTCGATACAATGTCCGTAAGCGCAAAATTTACTCGCCTGCTGTTATGCGGCGCATCCGTCCGAGCGCTAAATTTAATCGCGAGCCGTTCCACAAAAAGCAGGAGCCGAGTAAGGCAGAGCGCCCGATAAAATTTTATGCCGAAAAATAAAAATCGGCTTGCACAAGCTCGCGCAAAAGCCGATTTTGAGGCAAAATTTTACGCCCCGCTGTTTAAAAAAGCCGCTATTTAGCTATAAGCTTGTAAAATAGCGCACAAATTTAAAGGCGGAAAATGTATGTAATATTCGAAGGTATCGACGGCGTGGGCAAAAGCACGCAGATAGCGCGGCTAGCGGCAGCTTTTCCGCAGGCGATCGTGACTAAGGAGCCCGGCGGCACGAAGCTCGGCGAGGCGGTGCGAAGCCTCGTTTTGGGCGAGGATTTTAAGTGGCGGCGCGGCAGCGTAAATCTGCGCGAAGCCTGCGGCGAAATTTCAAAGCGCGCCGAGCTGCTTTTGTTCCTCGCAGACCGCGCCGAGCACTACGAGCGCGTGATAAAGGGCGGCGCGGACAGGCTCGTGCTAAGCGATCGCGGCTTCATCTCGGGGCTTGCCTATGCGCTGGCAAACGACGAAAACGCGGATCTTAACGAACTCATCGCGCTTAATAAATTTGCGCTCGGGGGCAAATTTGCGGATAAAATCGTGCTGTTTTTGGCAGACGAACAGCTCGTCAAAAAGCGGCTTAAAACGCGCGCTAGCAGCGATATAATCGAAGCTCGCGGGCTGAAATATCTAATGTGCGTGCAAGATCTTATGGCGCAGGCATGCACGGCGTGCGGCGTTGAGACCCTGCAAATCGACGCCGCACAATCCGAAGAGGCGATCTGCGATCAGATAAGAAATTTCATACTTTCTTAAAATTTTAAGGCGTGGAATTTTGCCGCGGGAATTGATTTCTCAGCTCTGCCGTGAAATTTTAACTATGAAATTTCATCGTGAAATTTCATCTCCGAATTTCGTTATGGAATTTTACTGGCGTGGTTCTAGGTAAAATTTCATGGGCGGAATTTGTTTTATAATTTCGCGGCAAAATTTCGCTACGGAATTCTGTCTTAAAATTCCGCCGCAGACTGAAAAAGCGCGAAATTTCATAAGCGAAATCCCGCGCGGAATTTTTATACGCGGATTTGCAAGCGGAATTCCGCTTAAGCTTTAGATTGAAAGGATAATGATGAAGACGTTAAAGTTCGTTTTACGCAAGGTTTTTAAATTTATATTTCTATTTTGGGTGGTCATAAGCTCGCTTTTGGGTAGCTATATTATCGCGGATAAATTTTTCGGTCGTACCGTCGTATCATGGACGCTAATCCTAGATTTTAGCAGCGCTTCGCTGGATCTGGAGGATTTTAGCATCAGCGCTAGCTTAAGAGCTACCACTATCGGCGGACGATTATGGCGCGATGATCGCGAGCCGAAGCCCGACTTCTCGGACGATAACTCCACCGGCGCCCCGTATGAACTAAGTATAAAATTTGACCACGTGAGCACGCCAGGGATCGTGCTGAAAAATATCAAACTCGAGCAGGTGCAAAGCGGGCGCATCGTGTTTGAAAAGAATGAGCTAGAGGTGCCGATAGAAATGGGCTATAGCGGTTACAAAAGCGGCGGATTGGAGATACCTGATCTCGATTCTACGCATGTCAAACACAGACTGAGCGCCGAAATATGCGTGTCTGGGGGCACTTGCACAAACTTCACGCATTATTTCTTGCCGTACAGACATGTAGAGGGCACGGCGGCTCTGCGGGGTATTTTTTAGCCGCGAAAGATTCGGCGTGAAATTTTAAAACATAAAATCTGCGGCGGCATGGGTTAATTTGGCTGAATAAACGAGTAGATTATCGATGCCCGTAACGTGATAGTATGCTTTATTCGCGTGGCGGAATTTTGCCGCTTACCGTATTTGTGGAAAACAAAATTTCAAAATTTCGGGGCGCATAAAATTTATAGCGCAGCGTGAAATTCTACCCGGCAAAAATTTATGCCCTATTCCGGCACCGATAAATAAATCTGCTAACAAATCCCGAGAGGCGACAATCTATAAAATGATAAATTTACAATGCAGCGATTGGGCACAAAATTTTAAAATTACCGGCAAAAATATCATGATTTAAAAAGCGCGTTACTTATTATAAAATGCGCTTTATTATCATTCGCCCTTTTATAATTTTCAGTATTTTTGCTAGCCGTTT
>NZ_CALIJA010000085.1 GCF_938017615.1 uncultured Campylobacter sp.
TTATAAAAATTTAACGAAAATTTAATATTTCTGAAAAGAAAAATTTTATATACTCTGCAATAAATTTTTAAGCAAAGGATTAAAAATGCAAAGACCAACTCCGATTAATCAGGAAATCAAACTAGATGAGAAGCGCTATATCGTTTCCAAAACCGATCCGAAGGGTATTATCACGTTTGCAAATCCGTATTTTTGTATGATTTGTGGCTATAGTGAGCTTGAGCTTTTGGGGCAGCCGCATAACATCATACGACATCCGGATATGCCGCGAATAGCGTTTAAGCTTATGTGGGATACGATACAACAAGGCAAGGATTTTACCGCCGTGGTTAAAAATTTAGCCAAAGATGGGCGCTTTTATTGGGTCATTACGGAATTTACTTCTAAAAAAGATCCCGTGACGGGGCAGATCACCGAATACACGGCATTTCGCAAGGCTCCGCCAAGATCCACGATCGAAACTATAGAGCCAATTTATAGGGCGCTACTGGATGCTGAAAGAAACGGCGGTATGCAGGCTAGCCAAAAGGCGCTCGTGGACTTTTTAAAAAGCAAAGGCGAGACCTATGAGAGCTGGATCGCAAAGGTCTCAGGCAAATCAAATCCGCTCACCGCAATGTTTTTTAAGGCGATGAAAAAGCTTTTTAGCTAGTCCGGTTAAAATTTAATGCAAACCCCGCGCAATGCGGGATTATTCAGCCTTGTGGAACAAAACAAATAAGGCACGAAGCTGCCCGTTCATAAAATTTTGAAATTCTGCTAAATTTTAAAATTTAGCGTTTAAGCTTTGAAATTTCACGTCCACATCAAACGCGCTACAGATCAAAGCCCCTCAAGCGTTATGTCGTAGAGCCTCTCTACCGTTTCGTCGTTTAAATTTAGCGTCTTTTTGCTTCGTAAAAATTCTAAAATTTCATCCTGCGCAAAGCCCGCTCTTTGCGCGCAAAGCTCGTGCGCGGGCAAAAAGCCGCGGCATAGCGCGATATTTTCTAAAATTTCCTCATCGCATAAAAAACAATATGGCTCGTCGTGCAATCGCCCCTCAAATTTTAAAATTTCGGCGTAGCTTTCTACGATTATGCGACGCGGATTTTGTTTGCCAAAGCGCATAGCAGCGTGGTTTAGCAGCTCGTAATAAAATTTATCCAGATGCTCGGCGTCTTTTAGATGCGCGTGTAAAAGCCGCATAAATTGCTGCCAAAATAGCAGCTTCTCGCGGTTTCCGAGCCACGAGTATCCCAGATGCATTACTCCGCTAAGGCGCGGGAGGAAGTTTTGATTTTGCGAGAGCTCGAAGTCTATTTTATAGCCCTGGATGATGTTTGAATGGCGCGCGCCGTAAAAGCGATACGCACGCACGAGCGCACTTTCGCTTAGCACGTCCACGATGCAGTCCTCGTCCCTAACCTTGGTCGTTTTTAATATAAATCCTTGCATTTTCCTATTTTAGCGAAATTCACATATAAATTTAAATAAAGAATTTTAGGTTATAATCAGAAGTTTCATTTCATAGAATTTAAAGGAAATCATATGAATTTTGGAGATCTATTTTCAAAAATACGCAGGACGCAACCTGCGCCGAGCGAAGCTCCTACGCACTGGATAAAGTGCCCGGGATGCGGCGCGCTGATGTATAGCAAAGAGGTCGAGCAAAATCATAGCGTTTGCCCCAAGTGTAACTATCACCTTCGTTTTGACGCGCAGGCTCGCATCGATCTGATCTGCGACGAGGGCTCGTTCGTGGAGTACGATCAAAATTTGCAGCCCGTCGATCCACTAAAATTCGTCGATAAAAAATCCTACAAAAAGCGCATCTCTGAGAGCAAAGAAAAAACGGGCAGGCTAAGCGCGGTGATTGCGGGCGAGGGCGCTATAAGTCGCCAAAAAATTCAGCTCGTGGTGTTTGATTTTAACTTCATGGGCGGAAGCCTGGGCTCTGTGGAGGGCGAGAAGATCGTGCGCGCCGTAAAGCGCAGCCTCGATAAAAACGAGCCGCTAATCATCGTAAGCGCAAGCGGCGGCGCAAGGATGCAAGAAAGCACCTTTTCGCTGATGCAGATGAGCAAAACCTCCGCCGCGCTTAAAATTTTATCCGAGCATAAAATTCCTTTCATCTCCGTTCTTACCGATCCTACGATGGGCGGCGTAAGCGCGTCGTTTGCATGGCTGGGAGATATCATCATCGCAGAGCCCGGCGCCCTTATCGGCTTTGCCGGACAGCGCGTTATCAAGCAAACCATAGGCGCGGATCTGCCGGAGGGCTTTCAAAGATCGGAATTTCTGCTCGAGCACGGATTAATTGATGCGATCGTGCCTAGAGCTGAGATGAGACAGTATTTAAGCGATATAATCAACGTGCTTAGCAAAAACGCCGTGCAGATCGATGACACGAGCGATAAGTCGCTACACGAAGAGGGAAGCGAAGAGTAGTGCAGATAACGGTAAATTCCATCCAAAAGGGCGCGGACGAGTTCGCAGGCGCGATAAGCGATTATAAAAAAATGGCAGCTAAATTTGCGGCGGTGCGAGAGCAGACATTTTTTAATGCTAATATCGCTCGCGCTCAAGCAGCGTCCCGCGAACTCGCACTTATGGCGTATGATGAAGCTTATCTACCGCGCCTTAGCGGCTACGTCGTAGCTTTGGACGAGCGCGGGCAGGCGCTAGACAGCATGGAATTTGCGAGTATGCTAAAGGATAAAAGCAGCGTGTCGTTTTTCATCGGCGGCGCTTACGGGCTTAGTGAAAATTTTAAGGCAAAAGCCGATAAAATAATTAGTCTTAGCAGGCTTACGTTAGCGCACAAAATCGCTAAACTTTTGCTCTTTGAGCAAATTTTTCGCGCATTGTGCATTAACGCAAACCATCCATATCACAAATAAAGGGAAGTAATGAAGAAAAACGAGTTGAAATTTTACAAGAAAATTTTAGAAGAAAAAAGAGAGCAACTCATCGCCAATATCAATAGCTCTGTAAATGAAATTTCGGAATTGCGCGAAAATAAAGCTGCGGATGATTTTGACGTAGCGAGTATGAATACGGATTTAAGCATCGAATACTCGCTCAATGTTAATCAACAAAAGGCGTTTTTAGAGATCGAAAGCGCGCTTAAGCGCATCGAAAACGGCACTTATGGGCTTTGCGAGAGCTGCGGCGAGCAGATAAGCTTAGAGCGCCTTAAAGTAAATCCGGAGGCGAGATTGTGCATTTCGTGCAAGGAACAGGCGGAAAAGCAAAATAGGAGTTAGCTATGAAAACCAAGCAATTCTTTTTATATTCGATCGTCTATATCGCAATCGTCGCGATTTTAGTTTTTACGCAGCAAAGCAGTAGCTATACGCTGGGGCTTTTCGGTTTTACGCTTACGCTTCCTGTGGCAGTGTGGATCGTACTGCCGTTAATTTTATATATGATTTTGGCGATTTTTCATATCGTTTTTCATAGCTTCGCGTTTTACCGCACAAAAAGGGCGATCGCAAAGGATCTAAGCGCATACGATGCGATGAGTAAAGAGGTTTTGCTGGGTCTTGATACCAATAAAGACTTTAAAACCGAGTATTTTAAAGACCCGAGTGAGCTTACTAAAATTTTATCTCCGTGGTACGATAGCACCGGCATAGACGTCAAAAATGAGGATCTAAAGGAGGTTATAGGTGTTATTGAGAAGGTTAAAAACGGCGAAGTGGCGGATCTGCGAAAATATAAACTCCCCAAAGATAACGGACTATTTTTACAAAACGAACTCAACCGCCTCGATGCCGAGCCTGCGTATGCGTATGAAATTTTAAAAACCAAGGGCGTTTATAGCGAAAATATCACTAAAAAAGCCTATGCCGTAGCGCTTGCCAAAGGAAGCTACGATAAGATCAAAGCCTATAAAATTCCTCAAGATATAGCCGAGGTAAATATTTTAGTGGATCGCGCGGTGAATGACGCGAGCTTTGAGATCAGCAGCGAGGAGCTTTTCGATCTCGTAAATAATGAAAAATTTAGCGAGCAGGATTTTATCGGCTTTGCTAAAAAGCTAAAAAATCATCTCGCTCCAGAGCAATACAAAGCCTTTTTCGAGCGGCTCAAAAACGAGAATCAAGAAGCGACCGAGGCATATCTGTACGCGCTATATGAGCTTGGCATGATCGACGAGTTTAGAGAGCAGCTAAGTCTTGCCGACGGCGACGAGTTTGAGAAGTTTAAAATTCTGTTATTTTTGCGTGACAACGGCAAAAACGTTCCTGCGTCGCTGTTATTTTAGCTCGGTAATTTTACGAGTTCGTTTTATGCGGGTAAGAGAGGCTGCTTTTAAGCTCTTTGCGTCTATTAAACACAGCCTGCGCGATAAAATTTAAAGTGCGGATAAAATTCTAACTCGCGCAAATTTGGAATTTTAAAATTTATCGAAAGATCAATGCGCGCAAGCGGTAAAATTTAAAAGATTTGCTTGCGTAGTGCGCGCGTAAACGGGTTTTGCATTTATGCGATGAAATTTAGAATTTAAACATAAAGCGCAAGACTTGCTAGCCGAATAAAAGTGCTGAAATTTTAAAATCCGTGCGGCGTTTTGCAAGTTGTTTGCTCGG
>NZ_CALIJA010000086.1 GCF_938017615.1 uncultured Campylobacter sp.
AAAATCTGCGTTTTTTTTGCAGTAAATTTTGTATAAATTCCATATTTAGAAAATTTTAAAATATTCAGAATTTTTAAAATTTCAAATTCAAAAATTTCAAAGTATGGGAATTTTTTAGGCTTTTAAATTCCGAAATTTTGCGAGTTTCAAAGCCTTTAAAATCCCAAGAATTCCAAATGTGCGCGATTTATTCGCCTAAAGCTTTGTCGATGAGCTTGACATCTTCACTTGCGCTGCCGTCGATGACTAGGGCTTGATCGCCGCCACTTACAGCGCTTTTTCCGTTAAATTTTGCGCCGACTTCGATGCCGAAGCTTTGCGATAGCACGTCGCCTACGAGCACGCCGCCGCCTAGCAGCTCGACGAGCTCGGCTTCGATATTGCCGAAAAATTTGCCGCTGATTACGATATGTTTGGCTCTAATCGAGCCGCGCGCGGTACCGTTTTTACCGATGACGACGGTGTTATCGGATATCACGTCGCCTTCGACATTGCCATCGATATGCAAAATGCACGACAGGTGCAGCTCTCCTTTGATGAGCGTGCCTGACGAGATTATTGTTGTTTGAGCGGTGTTTGCATCGCCTTTATTAAAGATTGCCATGGGACATCTTCCTCCTTAGTAAAAATTTCTTTGTAATTTTTTTCGTTCCAGTTGATAAAATTTAGCGGATCTAACGGCAGCTGCAAAAATCTAATCTCGTAGTGCAGATGAGGTCCGGTGCTAAGTCCGGTGTTGCCGCTAAAAGCGATGAGATCACCTTTGTTTACAAACTCGCCTACTTTGCGAGTTAAATTTGAATCCAAATGCGCATATCGTGTCGTAAAGCCGTAGTTGTGGTGAATCTCGACTAGATTGCCATAGCCAGTAGCGCCAGCGCCGCTGTATTGGATGATGCCGTCTGCAGGCGCGTAGATAGGCGTTTTAGGCGGCGTACGTAGATCAACGCCCGGGTGAAACTGCTTGCGCTTTAAGATGGGATGGTTGCGCCAGCCGAATTTCTCGCTGAGCTGATGAGTGCGCATGACTCTGCCGTTTGGGATCTGCATAAAAATTTCTTTTATCAGCGCGTCGGAGAATTTTTCGTTGACGATCTTTTGCGCGCGCTCTTTAATCTCTTGTTCGGAAGTAGGCTTGATGTGAGATAGGCGGTCGATCGCGCGCTCATCCTCTTCGGGATCAAGCCCAAACTGATGCTCCAAATCCGAAATTTTACCCTCGATGGCTTCAAATTCCATCTGACTTGCCGCGATACCGTCGCGAAGTTTTTGATTTAGCTCGTTAAGCTCGGTTTTAGTTCGCGAAAGGCTGTCGATTTTAGAGCCCAGATACCTGATATATAGCGCACCCGTGACGAAAACGGTAAAAACAAATAGTACCAAATATAACGCGATCTTTTTGATGATTTGCGAAAGCAAAAAATTCCTAGAGCCGTTAAGGTCGGTTATGGTTATCATAAATTTGTTTTTCATAATGCGGCATTATAATGCAGCATAGCTGAAATTTCAAAAAAATTGTAGATAAATTTAAAAGCTATTTAATTTCAAAATTTCACTAAAAGATAAAATTTATTACTTAGTATAATTATAATTTAAGAAAATCTTGCTATAATTACAGCAATTTTAAATAAAGGAGACACAATGTCAAAAACAGTAAAACAACTAAACAAACTTCAGGCGGACGCTCATGCGTTCTTTGTTGCATTCCACGATTATCACTGGAATGTTAAGGGCTTACAATTCGCGCAGGTTCACGCTTACACTGAGAAAGCATACGACGAAATGGGTGAGCTCTTCGACGATATGGCTGAGCGCGCGCTTCAAATAGGTGGCAAGGCCGTAACTAAGGCTAAGGATCTAATTGAGCTTTCAAAAGACGCTCCGATTAGCGTAAAAGATAGCTATAGCGTATCTGAGGTACTTGAGGATGTTAAAAAAGCCTACGAGTATTTGGTAAAAGAATTTAAAAAGCTTCAAGAAGTAGCCGAAGAAGAGGGCGACGATACGACTTCAAATATTGCGCAGGATCACTATGGCGATTATGAAAAACGCCTATGGATGCTAAGCTCAATGCTAAGCAAATAATCCTCGCAAATCCTTTCAAAATTATTAGGGGCATATGCCCCTAAAATCCATTAAAGTTAATATTGAAATTTCAAAAAATTTTAAAATTCTAAGATTATAATTTCACGCTAAAATTTTAAATTATGCTTGAAAACTGAAGCTAAATCGCTCATTCAAAGCAAAATTCATGTAGGTTTTAAATTTCATATTATCGAAATCTAACTCATTCACCATGTAAAAACACAACTCTTTTTGTAAGGCTCGGTCTAATTTAAAATTTTGCCGTGTCGTTACAATTTCTTGCCGATTTCAAATTTGAAATTCTAAGAGCTAAAGCTTTGTAGCTAAAGAATGGCATTTGCTAAGAGATCGTCTGTGATAAATTTATATTTCTTTTTAGCGTCTGATGATAAATTTGGGCTTGTAGCTTTACTATTTTGATTATTTTTAAAACTTCGGTGTTTATAAATGAAGCGGAATTTTAAAAATTTCAAAGAATTTCGCAAATTCCGTAAAATTTTATAATTTCACGGAATTTTAGTTTTTATAGAATTAAGCTCTAGTCTTAAAAATTCTCTTCGGTATTGCGGTCGCTGACACGGTCCCACGGCAGTTTCATTCCGCCTAGGATATGAAAGTGCAGATGCATCACCTCTTGACCTCCGTTTTCGCCGCAGTTGCAAACGAGACGGTATCCGCTCTTATCAAGCCCCATTTTGCGAGTTACTTCTTGGATAAAAGCGCTCATTTTGCTCATCACTTCGGGTGGTGTTACTTGAAAGTTTTCGTAGCATTTCTTAGGGATCGCCAGGATATGGATCGGCGCTTTTGGGTTGATGTCGTGGAAGGCCAAAAATTCATCGTTCTCTAACACTTTGTTGCACGGGATTTCGCCGTTTACGATCTTTTCGAAGACGTTCATTTTAGATCCTTTTATGAGGTTGAAATTTAGCCGCGATTATAGCCAAAAAATCCAAACACGCAAATTTACCTAGCTTTTATCAAATTTTAACTACAATCGCGCCATTAAATTTAACCACAAGGATAGAATTTGCAAGAGATTAAAGCAAAAATCGACGCCGCATCGAGCCTAAGCGAGCTGGAAGCCGTGCGCTTGGAGCTTTTCGGCAAAAAAGGCATCATAACGGCGCTTTTTTCCGAGCTCAAATCCGCAGCGCCCGAGCAGAAAAAAGAGCTTGCCGTAAGCGCGAATGAAAAGCGCGATTATTTCAGCGAGCTCATCGCTGTAAAAAGGGCGAGCCTGGAAGAGGCGGAGCAAAAAGAGGCGATGAAGAATGAAGCAATCGACGTCACGCTTTTTAACGAAAACGTAAACTGCGGCGCGCTGCATCCGGTGATGGAGACGATGGATAAGATCATAGACTACTTCATCGCGCAGAATTTCAGCGTCGAAAGCGGCCCGCTCATCGAGGACGACTTCCATAATTTTGAAGCGCTAAATTTACCCAAATACCACCCGGCACGCGATATGCAAGATACGTTTTATCTAAATGACGGGCGGCTGCTGCGCACGCACACCAGCGGCGTTCAGATCCGCACGATGGAGAAATTTAAAGCTCCGCCTGTGCGTATGATCGCCCCGGGCGCGGTCTTTCGCCGCGATATGGATCTAACCCACACGCCGATGTTTCATCAGGTAGAAGGCCTCGTAGTCGAGCAGGGCGATCGGGTGAGTTTCGCAAATTTAAAATACGTTTTAGAGGAATTTTTGCGCTATATGTTTGGTGACGTAAAAGTGCGCTTCCGCCCGAGCTTCTTTCCGTTTACGGAGCCAAGCACCGAAGTCGATATCAGCTGTATTTTCTGCCACGGCGAGGGATGCCGCGTCTGTAAGCAGACGGGCTGGCTCGAGGTGTTAGGCAGCGGCGTGGTCGATCCTAACGTCTTTAAAGCGGTGGGCTGGAAAAACGTCAGCGGATACGCATTCGGGCTCGGTGTCGAGCGTTTCGCGATGCTGCTGCACGGTATCCCCGATCTGCGCTCGCTATTTGAAGGCGATATTAGATTATTGGAGCAGTTTAAATGATAATAACGAGAAATTGGTTACAAGAGTGGATCGACATAAGCGAAATTTCAAGCGAAAAGCTGCTTTCTACGCTAAATTCCATCGGTCTTGAGGTTGACGCCCACGATAAAATTTCGCTTCCCAAAGGCGTTGTCGTAGGACTCGTAAAAAGCAAGCGTCGTCACGAGAATTCCGATCATCTAAATGTCTGTGAGGTTGATGTCGGTAAGCAGAGTCTGCAGATCGTCTGCGGCGCGAAAAATGTCGAGGCAGGGCAATACGTCGCGGTTAGCCTAATCGGCGCCGTGCTGCCTAGCGGCCTTGAGATAAAGCCCGCCAAACTTCGCGGTGTGGAGAGCTTTGGCATGATCTGTTCGGCAACCGAGCTTGGACTTGCTAAGACGAATGATGGCATTATGGTGCTTGATAGCAGCATCGGCGAGCTTGTGCTAGGTAAAGAGCTGCGCGAGTATGAAATTTTTAACGACGATCTTATCGAGATCGAGCTTACCGCTAATCGCGGCGACTGCCTTAGCATCTTAGGCATAGCGCGCGATCTAGGCGCAGCGCTTGATCTGCCGCTAAAGGAAAAGCACGAGTTTGAAGATGCCGACGGAGCGCCTGGTATCGGTAGAATTTTGAGCGTGCGTGCAAGCGATGAGGTAAGCGCTAAATTTGCTTTTCGAGCTTATGAGATCAAAGGCGAGCTGAAGTTAAATTTAAAGCAGACCTTGCGTCTTGCAAGCGTTGGTATTTTGCAAAGCTGCGCGGTGCAAAATTTCATCAACTACGCTACTCATTCTACCGGAGTATTGCTGCGCGCTTATGATTTTGAAAAGATCGCTTCCGCAGATGGCAAGGTGGCGCTTGACATAAAGCCTATGCCAAACGGCGAGTTCGGCGTTTATGCGGGCAAGAGACTGCTTAGCGTAGCAGGGATTTGCCAAGACGCAGAGCTAAAGGCGTGTTGCAGTAGCAAAGTGGTGCTATTAGAGGCAAATTACACCGCGCCACTAATTATCGCCAAAGCAGTAAGCGAAAATAAAAGCCTAAAGGGCGACGAGCACGTGTATCGCTCAAGCAGAGGCAGCGAGCCAAAGCTTAGGCTGGGGCTCGATCTGCTATTTAGATTGCTAGGAAAAAACAGCGCCGTTAGCCTATATGCGGGCACACAAAAGATTTCAAACGCTTTGGAGCCGCTTATCGTGGGCTTTAGCGAAAAAGAGATAAACTCAATGATCGGCGCGCAAATTCCGCGCGATAAGATCGTAAAAATTTTAAAAAGGCTGGGCTTTGATGTAGGCGTCGAAGCCGATCTGATCACCGCGAAGGTGCCGCCTTTCCGCCACGATATCGTAAATTCTCACGACGTGTGCGAGGAGATAGTGCGTATCGTGGGCATCGACAATATCGCCGCCGCGCCGCTAAGCTTCTACGAGAAAAACCGCCTAAACGATACCTACGTAAGCTTATGTAATGGACGTAAGCTTCGTAGCAAGGCGGCAGCAGTGGGATTTTTCGAGTGCGTGCATTATGTATTTGACGACGGCAAGGCGCTAGAAAACTTAGGCTTTGCGCCGTGCAAGGTTAAAATTTTAAATCCGATCAACGGTGAGCTGAACGCGCTAAGACCGACGCTCATTAATCATCTGCTGGAATCTGCTGAGCGAAATTTAAAGAATTCTCGCAGAAGCGTCAAGCTTTTTGAGCTAGGAGAGGTCTTTGACGAAAGCGGCGCGCAGAGCCTAAGACTGGGCTTTATCGCTAGC
>NZ_CALIJA010000087.1 GCF_938017615.1 uncultured Campylobacter sp.
AATAAAACGGAGCGTAATATAATTTCAAAATTCTATTAAAATTATAAAACTTAGCTTAAAAAGCGTCTTTTGCGATAAGCGATAAATTTTACGCTAAAACGCCGCCATTATCGAGGTAAAAGCGTAAAATTTAACTATTCAATTTAATATGCTGGATTTGCATATCGCTTAAATTTCGCTTAAAAAAATTCACTAATTTAAAAATTCTTTTATAATCTAGAAAGTATAATAGCCGTGCAAACCAAAATTCTTGAAAGGAATATTATGCAGTCCAGAGAAAAGATTGTCAAAACGACTTGTCCTTACTGCGGCACCGGCTGTGGTATCGATCTTATCGTAAAAGACGGCAGGATCGTAAACGCGCGCCCTACGCAGGCCCACCACGTAAATGACGGCGAGCTATGCTTAAAAGGGATGTTCGGCTGGGAGTTTGTAAACTCTCCAAAACGCCTTGCCAAACCTATGATCCGTAAGAAAAACGGAGTATTTGATAGAAGCGGTAAGCTTGAGGAGGTAAGCTTTGAAGAGGCTTACGATTTTGTAGCGTCTAAATTTAAAGAGACCGTCGCTAAATATGGCCCAAGCTCAATAATGGGCTTTAGCTCGGCGCGCTCAAATAACGAAGACAACTACGTTTTTCAGAAATTTTTCCGAGCTCAGGGCAGCAATAACGTCGATCACTGCGCCCGTCTTTGACACGCTCCTACAGTGGCAGGTCTTGCCAACACGCTAGGAAACGGAACGATGACGAACGATTTGGTAGAATTCGCTACCGATACGGACGTATTTTTACTCATCGGCACCAACACAAGCGAGTGCCACCCGATCATCGCTATGCAGATGCAGCGAGGCTTGCAGCGCGGCGCCAAGATGATCGTCGTAGATCCGAAGCGCACAGATATGGCGAAAAAAGCCGATATCTATTTGCAAATCCCAGTGGGCGCGAACATTAAGACGCTAAATACCATTATGAATGTTATTATTGCCGAAAATTTGCAAGATGACGAGTTTATCAAAAACTACGCTCACGGCTACGAATATCTAAAAGAGGCGGTTAAGGACTTTACGCCTGAGCGATTCGAGCGCGAGACCGGCGTGAAAAAAGAGCTTGTAATCGAAGCTGCTAGAATGTATGCTAAAGCAGGCGCAGCGGCGATCTGCTACACGATGGGTATCACGCAGTTTAGCGACGGTACGTCAAACGTATTTTCGCTTTCAAATTTAGCCATTTTGACGGGAAATTTAGGCAAAAGAGGCGCGGGCGTAAATCCTTTGCGCGGTCAAAACAATGTCCAGGGTGCATGCGATATGGGCGCGCTGCCTAACGTCATTCCGGCAGGTGCGGTAAATTCCGCTTACGCTCAGGAGCAGGCGCGCAGAGTATGGCACTTCGAGCTAAATCCAACTCCAGGCTTTAAGCTTACGATTGCTCCCGATAAGATGGATAGCGGCGAGCTGAAGCTACTCTACGTTTACGGCGAAAACCCTGTAATGAGCGATCCTTGGACGGAGCACTTCGTGCATGCAACGCACCATTTGGATTGCTTTATCGTGCAGGATCTTTTCTTTACCGAGAGCGCACAGAAGGCCGACGTCGTACTACCTGCTGCCGGCTGGGGCGAGAAGGATGGCACCTTTTTAAACACTTCCCGCCGCGTTCAGCGCACGCGCAAGGCAAGCGAGCCGGCTCCTGGCGTAGAGCCTGATTGGAAGGTGGTTTGCAATATCGCGCAAAGAATGGGACTTGAAGGGTTTGATTTTTTAAGCGCGGAAGAAATTTGGAACGAAGTGCGTGCATTAATGCCTAAATTTTTCGGAGGAATTAGCTACTATAGACTAGATAAGCTAGGCGGCATAAGCTGGCCATGTCCTGATGAAGATCATCCGGGCACGCCGGTTCTTTACGCAGATCATAAATCGATGCTGCCTGATGGTAAATTTAGAATGGTGCCGGTGCTTTACGTGGATGATAAAGAGGAGCGCGCTAAAGCTGAGGCGGATTTCAGAGCCAAGATGAAAATCCCTGATGATTATCCGGTGGGAAGTGGCGCGCTTAGCGAGATACCGGATGAAATTTATCCGTGCTTATTTACGACCGGGCGCAAGGTTTATCACTACCATACGGGAACGATGACGAGAGAGTGTCGCGCGCTAGAGTACGGCGCGGGCGCAGAAGGCGCGCTCATCGAGGTAAGCCCCGATATTGCACGCGAACGCGAGCTTACCGAAGGCTGCTACGCGCTCGTCAAAAATAAGCGCGGTCAGATCGCCGCGAAGCTTCGCATAAATCCGGATCTGAAAGAGGGCACGATCTTTACGACCTTCCATTACAGCGAGGCCGACGGCAACGAGCTCGTGCATGCGGGCGATCTAGATCCGCTATCGGGTATCCCGCCGCTAAAGATGACGATCGCAAATATCAGAAAGCTTAGCGAGAGCGAGTTTATCGAGTTCAGAAGACAAAACGAGATGTCGATGCACTCCGAGAAACCTTATCTATCGCCGGTGAATAAATAATTTGGGCGGCAAGCTCCGCCCGCTTTACATAGATGAAATTTTATCGCGGCTGCAGGTGGCGGCAAAATTTGATGAAATTTCATCTCTGCGGGCGCTTCAAGGTCGCTTGTGCTCACGGTGCGAGCGGCTCGTGGAATTTTCCACGCGATTTTTTAAATTCAAAAATGCGAGCGATTTAAATTTACGCACGCCGCTTCGGCTTTACTTCGGCGAATTAAGGCTATTTAAGCAAAATTTCACTACGATACGGGCGAAATTTAAACAAGGAAGGTCTATGGAGCCGATTTATAGGGCGGAGATAGTTAAATTTAAAGGTGATGAAAGAAGGATCGTAAGCGATATCTTGGTTCGCGAGATCAAGCTTGAAATTTTATTAAACAACAAGCGTTTCGGCGCGCTAATGGCGACTCCGAGCGATCAGAAAGCGCTTGCGATAGGCTATCTGCTGAGCGAAAATTTGATCTCGGATCCAAGCCGTATAAAGAGTATCGAGCTCGCGCCGGACGGGCTTAGCGTGAATGTCTGCGGCGAGATAAACGAAAAGCGGCTAAATAGCTTCGATACCGAAAAGGTCATCATCAGCGGCTGCGGGCGCAGCTCTACGGCAAATATCGATCCTGAGGCGATGGCGGCGCGCAAAGTCCGCTCGGACGCTAAATTTCATAAGAATGAAATTTTAAATTTGATGAGCGAGTTTTACACGCAGTGCGAGCTTTACGAGATGACCGGCTGCGTGCACACCGCAAAGCTCTTTACCGCGGGCAGCGAGTATTTTATCGGCGAGGATATCGCCCAGCACAATACCATCGATAAATCGGTCGGCAAGGCGGTTTTGGCGGGGCGCGATACACAGGGCTCGCTTCTTTTGGTAAGCGGCAGGTTAAGTTCCGAAATGGTCGCCAAAGCCGTGATGAGCGGCGTTAGCGCGCTTGTTTCGCGCACGGCTCCTACGAGTCTGGGCGTCGTGATTGCGCGTAAATTTGATCTTACCCTTTGCGGCTTCGCTCGCGGCGAAAATTTAAACGTCTATAGCGGCGAAGAGAGAATTTTGAGTTAAGAGGGCGGCATGGAGATAGATATTAGGATAGACGATAAAAAAGCAAGCGAGATCAAAAGGCTGATTTTAAATTTACTAAATCCAAGCGGCAAGCTCGATTGCGGCGCGGCGTTTAAGATCGCCGCTAAATTAGGCGTGGACGCGAGCGTAGTAGGAGATCTCGCGGCACGCGAAGGGATACGGATAGATCGCTGTGAACTCGGACAGTTCGGCAAGCTGCAATGTAGCGGAGGCAGCATAAAGGCGCTGCAAAAGCTAAATCCCTTTTTAGATGATAAAAGGCGGATTTTTTGCCGCGACGCCCGCGCCGTAGCTAGCGGCGGAGTGGGGTTTGATACCGTGCGCTCTACGCTTAAGGAGCACGCCATAGACGTGAAATATTGTCAGCTGGGCTGCTTTAAGGAGAAGAAAGGCAAAAGAATGAGGGTAAAAACAAAAACTTGGATCGAAAATGCGCAGGGCGAGCTCATTTTCGGCAAGGGCAAAACCGAAGTGCTAGACGTGATCGCTCAGACGGGCTCTATCTCTAAGGCCGCCGAGGTTTTGGGGATGAACTACAAAAAGTGCTGGAGCCATCTGCAAATTTTACAAAAAAATCTGCAAGAGGAGCTCTTTAGCACCAAGCAAGGCGGCGGCAATGCCGCGGGCACGACGCTAAATGCGCGCGCCTATGAGCTGATCGCCGCGTATAAGCAGCTGCAAAGCGATATAGAAAACTACGCAAACGAGCGCTTTAAGGAGCTTTTTTTGAAAAAAGAGGGCGAGAAAGACGCAAGTAAAGCGAAAGATAAAAACCATTAAATTTAAAGGAGAAAACGATGTTTGTAAAGCTAAACGAACGAACCTATCTAAACAAAGACAGGATCACACGTATCAAGGTAGATAGCGTCCAGGACGGTATCAGAATTCGCTTCTATGAGGGGCAGTTTCAAGTCGCCAAAAGCGGCAGATTTGAAAGCGAAGAAAAAGCGATGGAGTGGCTGCAGAAAAATTTTATCGGCAAATAGGCGCAAAGCGTGCTTTATGACCGCGCGAGCAGCTTGCGAACAGATCCGCAAAATAGCGGCTCTTTGTGATGCGCAGCGGCTCGCCGCTTATTAGCACTACGATAATTTTTGGTGACCTGTGCTTTTAAGAAAAGCCTACTCAAAGACGTTGCGGTAAATTTACGGCGAACGAGCTTCGGATATGGAGCCTAGCGTAGCGTGCAAATAGGGATACGATTACGCAAATATGGTCTATGACGACATTCGTTCGCCAAATTTACTCGAAAGATTTCATCATTCAAACCCGGCTTAACCGCATTTTTCAGCTAGCTTTGCCTATTTCGTCTATAGTATTTATATTTTATTAAGTACTGATTGGATATAGTCGCGGGCAAAATTCTAAGGGGAAATTTTGAAAAGCTTTAAACTTCGGTTTATTTATGCTGTCTGCGTGCTAGTCGTATGCGCGCTGTATCTATTAGCCGAAAGATCGGGCCTTGTGGAGCGCAAGCAAACCCATTTTACCGTTACTTCAGATACTAATGTCTCCAAAGTGCCGGGTCTTAGCAAATACGTAACCCAAGAAGAGGTCGATAGCTTTGCGTTTCGCTACTGGGATATAGATTACAATTCAAACCCGAAAAACGTATTTAAAGAACCTGCCATCGACGTAGAGCTAA
>NZ_CALIJA010000088.1 GCF_938017615.1 uncultured Campylobacter sp.
AATTTTAATCTTTTTATGAAATTTAGCTTTGTTTTACCGCGACTGCTTTTGCGACGAAAAATCCAACTATCCCGGAAATTATTGAGCCTAAAAATACCGCGAGCTTGTCCGTGTAATGATACATATCGCTGCCGCCGTATGCGAGGCCATCGACGAAAAGTGCCATCGTAAAGCCGATACCACAGATGATTGCTACTGCGTAAAGCTGCGGCCAGCCTGCATTTTCAGGCATGTAGGCGATTTTGGCTTTGATTAGGATCCAGCTAAAGGCAAAAATTCCGATCTGTTTACCGAAAAATAGTCCGAGCATGATGCCCATCGGCACCGGACCGAAAAGGAAGCTAGGACTGATGCCTGCTAGCGAAACGCCTGCGTTTGTAAAGGCAAAGATCGGCAAGATGAAAAAATTTACGGGGTAGGCTAGTCCGTGCTCCATATCCTTTAGCATAGAACCCGAGCGGGTCTTAAGCGGGATACAAAAACCCGCAAGCACTCCCGCGATAGTCGCGTGGATACCGGAGTTTAGGACCATCACCCACAGCACCACGGCCACGATGATAAACGGAAGCTTTTTATCGACACCAAGTCTGCTCATCGCTAACATTATTGCGACACAGGCAGCTGCGCCGCCTAGATAGATTGCGTTTATGGTAGATGAATAAAACAAAGCGATGATTAAAATTGCACACAAATCGTCCATTATCGCAAGCGTCAAAACAAAAATTTTAAGGCTAGCCGGGATTTTTTTGCCCAAAAGTGCCATAACGCCCACGGCAAAGGCTATATCTGTCGCCGTAGGGATTGCCCAGCCCTTCATCGCGACGGCATCGCCCCAGTTAATGATCGAAAATATAATCGCAGGCATCATTACTCCGCCCAGAGCCGCGAAGCTAGGAAGTAAAATTTGAGAGAAATGGCGCAGCTGCCCTTCGATTTTTTCGCGCTTAAGCTCAAGTCCAATGGCAAAGAAAAATATCGCCATAAGCACGTCGTTTACTAAAAAATGCATCGATTCGTCAAGTTTCGCAGAACCCACACCTATGGTGAAGCTTAGATGTAAAAATGCCTCATAGTATTTAGATAAAAAGTCCACATTTTGAGCTATGATCGCAAAAACCGCGGATAGAAGTAATATAACGCCGGCGCTACTTTCGCTTGATAAAATTTTCTTAATGATATGTTGCACATGCTTCCTTTAAAATTTTGCTCTAATTTTATGCAAATTTTAATTAAATTTTTATCAAAACGGGCTAGTTGCTCGGTAAATTCGGCATTATTAGCATCGCATAAAGTATTATAAACATTATGATCGTAGGGCCTTCGTTGATCGCACGGAAGTATTTTCCGCTCCTGTGACACTCGTTTTTTTCAAATTTATACATATAATAATACAGCCACAAATGATAACAGATTAGCAAAACCCCGGCTAGTAATTTTATATGAAAATATCCCATTTTCATAAGCCCGGGATTTAAAACGATAAGCATCACGCCGCTAAAAACCGTCACTGCCATTGCTATCCAGCCGATCGCGTGATAGAGCATCCGCTCCATCTTTTTAACGACCTTTACGAAATCCGGCTTGTCTAAATTTTCAGCGTGATATACATACAAGCGCGGCATGTAAAATAGCATCGCCATCCATGAAATAAAACCCGCAAAATGGACAAATTTAAACCAATAGTAACTCATTTTTTCTCCTTAATCTCTCATTAAAATTTCTTTTCGCGCTTCGAATTCCTCTTTGGAAATCGCGCCTTTTTGATACAGCTCATAAAGTGCATCGACCTTTTTCAGACGCTGTTCGTAGTCGTCCTCCTCCGTCTCGCTTGCAAAAGCATTTAAATCTTCTACCCAAATTCCTACGAAAAATATATCTAGCAAAATCCAAATTCCCCAAATCGCCCAAAACAAAAAGCCCACTAAAAACCATAGTGTAAAGCTCCCTAGCCAAAATAGCGCGATTTGAGCAAATCCGCTGATAAATTTGCAGCAGTAAATTCTATGTAGTCCGCCGCCGATCGGCATAGCTGCGATCCATGAAAACGCACCTAAAAACCAAAGCGCGTAAGCGATATAATTATTTCTTTTCATTTTTCTCCTTTTTCGCGATCTTGTAGCTTTGGAATATAAAAATCACGACGGCCAGATCTATCATCACGTCGGCGAAATTAAACACCGCAAACTCAAACCACTTATGCCACGCGACGTAATCGACCACGCCGCCGCGAATGAAGCGATCGAGCAGGTTCGAACAGCCTCCCGCAAGCATCAGCGCAAACGGCATCCAGTGCTCGCAAAAGAGCTTTTTATGACAAAATACATACGCCGCAAGCGCCGAGATCAGCGCGATCTGGATAAATTTTAAATTTTCGCCCAAAAACGCAAACATCGAAAACGCAACGCCGCGGTTAAGCGTAAGCTCTAGCGAAAAAAACTCCCCCTGCCACGAAAAGCCGTTTAAAAACAGAAGTTTGATCGTTTGATCGATCGCGAAGATCACCACAAAAAGCAGGATAAATTTAATACAGGTCTTAGCCATCTCGCAATCCAAATTTAAATATGTAAAGCCCGCGTTTTTTATCCGCGCTTTTTGTGTGGAGCAGGTAGCTTGCCGCGCCGTAAAATTTCACCGCAACGCTACTCATTTAGGGCTTTGGTAAAAAATTTCTCGACCTCGTCCATTCGCTTTTGTAGCAGTTTTTCGTTTTTGCCCTCGATTAAGAGGCGGATAACGTTTTCGGTGCCGGAGTAGCGAAAGAGCGAGCGGATCTTGTCCGCTTTAAGGCTTGTTTCAAGCTCCTTTAGCCCTTTTAATTTTTCAAGCGGTTTTTTATCCGAAATTTTTAAATTCTTTAAAATTTGCGGATAGGGCTTAATCATCCCCGAAAATTCGCTTGCCTTCTTTTTCATATCCAGCATGCAGGCGGCGAATTGCAGCGCGCTTGCGATGCCGTCGCCCGTTTTAGCGTAATCGCCGAAGATCACGTGCCCGCTCTGCTCGCCGCCGAAATTTGCGCCTAGCTCGTGCATCGTCTCAAGTACGAATTTATCGCCTACATTGCAGCGATAAAGCGCGATGTCGTGTTTAGCTAAAAAATCCTCCAGCGCAGAATTACTCATCACTGTGGCTACCATTTTATTGCCTGTTAAGCGATTTTTTCCTTTCAAATAGACTGCTAAAATTCCAAGCAGCGCGTCGCCATGGATGATCTCGCCGTTTTCGTCCACGACTACGAGCCTATCGGCATCCCCGTCGAAGGCAAAGCCGACATCGGCGCGTAATCTTTTGACCTCCGAGGCTAAATTTTGCGGGCTTAGCGCGCCGCAAGCATCATTAATATTTTTGCCGTTAGGCTCGTCGCCGATGACGATCGTTTCGGCTCCCAGTTCATTAAATACGGTAGGTGCGACCCTGTAGCTTGCTCCGTTTGCACAATCAAGCACGACGCGAAGCCCGTGCAGCGTCTTTTGCTTCGGGAAGGAATTTTTAATATGTACGATATATCTGCCGATGACATCGTCCACGCGCTTTGCGGCGCCGATTTGCATCATTTTGGTGCGCGCCTCGGCGATGAGTTCGTCGCTGAAGTAAATTTTTTCGATCTGCGCTTCCTCTTTTTCGTCGAGCTTGAAACCTTCGCTGTTGAAAAATTTAATGCCGTTGTCGTAGTATGGATTGTGGCTTGCGCTTATCATGATGCCCGCGTCGCAGCGCATGTCCTCGGTGAGAAAGGCGATCGCAGGAGTAGGCATCGGACCGATCTGACGGACGTTGTAGCCCACCGAGGTAAGGCCTGCTACGATCGCTGTTTCTATCATATAGCCGCTTCTGCGGGTATCTTTGCCGACTAAAATCATATTCGTAACGGAATTTTTCCTAAAATAAATTCCCGCTGCCATCGCTACGCGCATTGCAAGCTCGGCGGTTAGAAATTCTCCCGCTTTGCCTCGTACGCCGTCCGTCCCGAAAAGTTTCATTATCAAATCCTTATATAAAAATCGGGAAATTCTACCAAAAAAAGTTTAATCTACATAAATTTAAACTATATTTAAATTTTACTTAAATTAAGCGTCGATTAAATATTTTTTACGTATAATCGCAGGTTCAAATTTAACTGAAAAGGAACATTATGGCAAATCACAAATCCGCCGAAAAACGCGCGAGACAAACCATAAAAAGAACGGAGCGAAATAGATTTTATCGCACCAGAGTAAAAAATATCACAAAAGCCGTAAGAGAGGCGGTCGAGAGCAAGGATCTAGACGCAGCGACTCAGGCTCTAAAAACGGCTAATGAAAGCTTTCACAGCTTCGTAAGCAGGGGCTTTTTGAAAAAACAGACCGCGAGCAGAAAAGTAAGCCGCCTAGCCAAACTCGTAAATTCTTTAAAAACCGCCGCGTAAGCGCCCCTTACGCATAAAATTTAAATGCTAGCCGATAAACTAAAGCCTTTTTTGGATCGCTACGACGAGCTTTCGCGCATGCTTAGCGATCCCGCAGTTACCGCAGATATCACTAATATGACGGCATTATCTAAAGAGCAGCGCAGTATCGAGCCGATCAAAGAGGCGGCTAGCGAGTATCTTAAAATTTTAAATCAGATCGAAGAAAACAAAGCCCTGCTAAGCGATGCCGATCTCGGCGAGCTAGCCAAAGAGGAGCTTAAAAGCTTAGAGACGCAAAAACCGCAGCTAGAAGAAAAAATCAAAATTTTACTGCTTCCGAAAGACCCCAACGACGATAAAAATATCTTCCTTGAGATCCGCGCGGGCACCGGCGGCGACGAAGCGGCGCTGTTTGCGGGCGATCTGCTCGGCGCGTATCTGCGCTACGCCGATCTTCGCGGCTACAAATGCGAGATCGTAAGCACTAGCGAAGGCAGCGTCGGCGGTTATAAAGAAGCGATCTTGCTCGTAAAGGGCGCGGGAGCGTATTCGCGGCTGAAATTTGAAGGCGGCACCCACCGCGTGCAGCGCGTCCCCGAGACGGAGAGCCAGGGCAGGGTGCATACCTCCGCAATCACCGTCGCCGTCATGCCCGAGATCGAGGATAGCGAGATACAGATCAATCCAAATGACCTTCGCATCGACGTTATGCGTAGCTCCGGCCACGGCGGGCAGTCCGTAAATACCACCGACAGCGCCGTCCGCATCACTCACATCCCGACCGGTTTAGTCGTCACCAACCAAGACGGCAAAGATCAGCATAAAAACAAAGAGGCGGCGATGAAGGTGCTAAAGGCGCGCCTTTACGATATGCAGGAGCAGGAGCGGCTCGAAAAGGAGCGCAAAGATCGCAAGGATCAGGTAGGCACCGGCGACCGCTCGGGGCGAATTCGTACCTACAACTATCCGCAAAACCGCATCAGCGACCACCGCATAAATTTAACGCTCTACCGCCTGGACGCGATAATGGCAGGGGGCTTGTTCGACGAGATCATCGATCCGCTCATCGCGCACTCTCAAGCCGAAGCGATCGCAAACGCGGGCTATTGAGCCTTTTAAAATTTAGACCTTACATCCGCCCGCTTTGCCGAATTTTGCCTCGATCAAAAGCACCAAGATGAAGAAAATTTTTTCGTCGTTAAACTTCGCAAGCTCGCGCAGGTCTTGATCTGCGCTTATGAGCTTGATGCCGTTTGATTTCAAAATCGCAACGAACTCGTCCGCACTAAAGCCCATTTTACCAGCGATTTCTCTGATATTATAGCGCTCGATCGCGCCGATTATGCGATCCATATTGCAAAAACCGGGATTTTTGCGGCTCAAAACCACGTCCAAAAACTCGCCCCAGAGCTTTACGAGCTTCTTTCGCCTCGTGATTATATGCAAGATCGCGACGCAAAGCAGGCCCAATCCCGCGATCTTATGCAGGCTCATCCACGTCTCGTCGTACTCGCCGCGCGCAAAGTAGGCGCCCGAAAAGCCCAAAATGCAAAGCGCGCAGCCTAGCAGCACGATGAGCGCAAATTTATAAACAATCCCCGCTTTAAGCATAAAATCTCCTTGCTTCGTTTTAAAATTTAGCGGCTTCGCGCGAAGCGTCTCGGCTAAATTTTATCGCCGCTTAATATAAATGAGTAATTTTAATAAATCTGGATTTAAAAAGATATGAATTTAAAGGCGAAATCCCTGCAGCGTGAAATTTCAACGGCCGAATTTAAAGCTCTATCGTCCGCTCGAATATATCTTCAAGGCCGTTTTGATGCACGATCGCTAGCATGCCTAGCCTTGGTAGATCCGCGCGCAGACCAAGTAGCAGCTCGCGCGCAGAGCCGGGATCAAGCGCAGACGTGATCTCGTCAGCAAAAACAAAGCTCGGCTTGTGGTAATGAATACGTGCGAAACTAAGCCGCTGCGCCTCCCCGCCGCTTAAAATTTTAACGTAATCGGCGCGCGAGTTTAGCATGCGGGCAAATTTCTCAAGCCCTACGCTACGTAAAATTTCTAAAAATTCCGCGTCGTCTGCGCGCGGCGGCTGCGGATAAGCGATAAGCTCTTTTAGGCTAAGCGGCGCCAGATAGGGCTTTTGCGGGACAAACATCACGCCCGTGCGCGGTAGGCTGATCTCGCCGCAGCCGTATCGCCAAAGCCCCGCCGCGTAGCGCAGAGCCGTACTTTTGCCCGCGCCGCTCTTGCCTCGCAGCATTATAAACTGCGCGGGCGCAAGCTCGAAGCGTAGATCCTCGATCAGCGGCTCGCCCGCAGGCGTGAAGACCGACAAGCCCTCACACCGAGCGGAATTTTCGTCGCTTTGTTTGACGCAAGCACGCAGATTTGCGCTCTCGCCGTCCATGCGCGAGATGAACTCATAGATCCTCTGCACGCTCGCCGCCCACTCCATGATCTGCTTATAATAGTCCATAAACCACGCAAATCCGTCCTGTACGCTGTAAAACGCCGAGCGTGCCTGCATCATATCGCCGAAGCTCATCGCGCGCGACAAATACAGCGGCAGGCAGGCAAAGATCGGGATTAAATTCGCGATTTTTAGGTAGCTTGCCGAAAAGCACTCGAGGCGAAATTCCGTATTCATGATGCTGCGCCAGTTTCTCATGATCTCGCCGAAGCTCGCGCGAAAGCGGCCGCGCTCGGCATCCTCTCCGCGCATAAACGCCACGGCTTCTGCATTTTCGCGCACTAGCAGCAGGGTTGCCGCCGGCTTCGGCGCGCTGCTTAGCAAAATTTAGCCCCCTAAGCCTGCGCCCGATGAGATGCGTGATCAGCGAACAAAGAAGAGTATAAATAAGCGCGACGTAGAGCAAAAAGCCCTCGATCTCAAAGCGCATGCCAAAAATTTCAAATTTCAGCACCTTCGAGACCTGCCACAAGATCGCGACGAAGGCGATGAGCTTGGCGAGATTGTAGACGAGCGATTTTACGAGATCGACGCTTTTTTGCACGAGCAGCAAGCTGTCCTCGGCGATACGCTGATCGGGGTTGTCTAGCTTTGTGATCGTTTTTGAAATTTCACGATCTGCGCGAGTTTTAGATGAAATTTCATTCTCGCTTGCGCCGCTTTGCCCTGCTGCATTTTGCTTCGCCGCACTCGGTAAAATTTCAAGCCCGCCCGCGTCTCTATATAAAGCCGCGCTGTCCGCCTCAGCTGCGGAATACTCTGCGCGCTCGTTTAAATTTGCGTCGCCAGGTTTTTCTAAATTTGAACCGCCCCGGGCGCTAAAATTCCCCTCAAGACTCGTACGGTAGAAGTTTGCGTTATGTAGCCATTTGCGCTCCATCATCGCGCTTAGCCGCTCGCGCCAGACGATTACGAGCAGTTTGCGAAGCCAGCTGCCGCAGACGATGAAAAGCACAATGAGCGCCGTGTAGAGTAAAAATTCGCCCACGAGCGCGGGGATCAGCTCGCCCTTAAGCTCGCTTAGCGCGTCGTAAAAGCGCTTATCCCACGCGTTCATCAGCACGCTGATTTTGATGATAGCGAGGCTAAAACCAAGCGCGAGCAGCAGCAGCGCCCACAGCTTCGCCGCGCCCTTGCCGAACCAGTGCGGACGTAGAATTTCAAAAAATTGCTTTAGCGTTTTCAAATTTTCTCTTTAAATTTTAAAATTTAGCGCCGATTACAGCGAAATCGCGGGATTAAATTTGATCCCGCAGACTCGCGAGCGAATTTTATGCTCGCAAGTCTGTGCGTTTAATTCACTTGGAATTTCGCGAAATTAAATTTATCGCCCCTGCCCGCGATCGCCCGGATCGCTCGCGCTAATCAATCGTTAATCGACCAAATCGCGAGTTAAATTTTAATCCCGCGGCTTCGTTTAAATTTTACCCGTCTCGCCACGCGCTACTTGCGACAAAGCTTGGCCTCTCGCCTCTGCGCCCGCTTCATCCGCGCTCTTATAAAGTCCGATTTATCCGCAACCGCGTGCGAGGGAGTTTATCCAAGTTCACATAAGCGCGAAATTCCATCCGCACCTAATATGTATAATTAAGCGTCAACATAAAATTCCGCGGCTCGCCATAGTAGTTGTTATGTCCCGCGACGCGATTTTGCGTATTTTCAAAATACTTCTTATCCGTGATGTTTTTAACCGCAAAATTTACGCTAAAGTGTTTGTCGAAATGGTAGCCGATGTTTGCGTCCCACAGCGCGTAAGCCTTTTGCGGCGCGGCATAATACGCAACGTTTTCGCGATATATCGAAGCGGTTTTGCTCTGATAGCGCACGCCCGTACCCAGGGCGATCTTACGATTTTCGCCGAGCGGGATTTCATAGTTCGTGTAGAACTTAAACAGATGCTTCGGAATGTAGCGTTTGGCGTTTGCGCCCTTGCTATAATCGACCGCTGCGGAGGTTCTTTCCGTCTTTAAATAGACGCTGCGGTTGAAAGTATATCCCGCGAATAATTTCCAATTCTCAGTAAGCGAGCCTTGCAGCTCGGCATCTATGCCGCGACTTCGCACCTTACCCTCGGCGATGGAGTAGTTCGTATTAAGAGGATCGCTCATCGCCCTATTTTTCTGAATGATCTGAAATAGCGCGACATTCGTATTAAGCGCGCCGTCAAAAAATTCTCCCTTCACACCGGTTTCTAAATTATAGCCGACTACGGGATCTAAAATTTTACCGTCCTTGTCGCGCGCAGCTTGCGGCTTAAAAATTTCGGCATAGCTTGCGTACCACGAAAAATTATCCGCAAAATCCCAGACCACTCCCGCATACGGCGTGAAATCCGATTTGCTCGGGCTTGCGCTATGCGAAGCCGTACCGCGCAAAATATTATAATAATACCTGCTGTAGGTTACCTTCGAAAAGCGCCCGCCGAGCAAAAAGTGAAAATCGTCGGTTAAGTTTAATCTAGTCCCGAGCGAGATCGCGCGCTGCTTTATGGTAGTGGAGCTTCTGTCTTTAAAGCTAGCGGCGCTCCAATCGGGCTGAGCGATCCTTGAGCGGTCCCAGTTATAAATATTCATCCCCAGCGACGCCAAAGACGAATCTCTCGTTCTGGTCTCGCGCCAATTAAGCTTTTCGTGGCTAAGCGAGCCGTTTAAGAAAAAGTCGTGCTTCTGCCCAAATGCTTCAAATTTGCCGTCTAGCCCCGTTTGAAACCCGATCTCTTTGGAGTCGTTATCGTAAATTCTATATCGCACCGTATGCGACGTAGTGCCGTTGTAAGGATCTGCCCCGCCGAGCGCTCCGAATTTTAACATGCTGCCGCTATCGGTATAATTGAGCCTCGCATAGGCTTTCAGATCATCGCTAAATTCGTGCGAGAGTTCGCTGTAGACGTTAAATTTTTTATATTCGCTCTCATCCCAGTCCGAGCCGAAATAGCTTCTGCGCGGTAAATTTAGTAAATTTCCATGATTATCTAAAACGGGCACGCCGTAAATATCATAGACGCCGACGGTTTTTTGCCACAAAAATCCCGCGCTAAGAAGCGTTTTATCGGCCACGTCAAATTCCGTCGAAACGCCGACGCCTTCGCGATAGCCGTTGCGCGGATAGTCCTTAAACGAGCCCGTTTTACTTAAAATTCCGATCAGCCGCGCGCGTGCCGTACCACTTTGATTTATCGCATCCGTAACGTCGATCATACCGCGATAATTATCCCAGCTACCGCCGCTTAGACTTGCGTTAAAGCCGAACTGGTCGCTCGGACGCTTTCGGATTAAATTTATCGTGCCGCCGGGTTCGCCGTTGCTTTGCGTAAGGCCCGCTACGCCGCGCAGAACCTCGACGCGATCGTAGAATTCCAAATCGGTAAATTCCTTCGATGAGCCCAGCGGCCCGAACACGGAGCTAGAAACCGAGCTTGCGATGCCGTCTTCTTGGATATTATCGACATAAAAGCCGCGCGAGACGATGCGATTGCCGCCTGCGTCGTTATTTAGTGAAATGCCGGTGGTGTATTTTGAAAGAGCCTCTTCGGCGTTGTGCAGGCTCAGATCTTTAAAAGCTGATTGGAGATGACGCTTATGGATTGCGGCATTTCTCTTATGCTTAAATTTAGCCCCGTCGCAGTGCTCATATTGCCCGTCGTATACGAGCCGGTGCCTTCGGTAGTGGACAGATCGGCCTTGCCCGTGACGTTTATGGTGCCGAGATTATCGCCGTCTGAGCTCTGCGGCGTAGAATTTGCCGCGCTACCGCTTTGTGACATGGAATTTACGACGGTAGAACTCGCTGGTTCTTGCGTAGAGCTTTTCGGCGCCGCACTATTGGCGGCGGAATTTGAAGCAGACGGTGCGGAGCTCCGTGATACGGCGGCTGCATGTGAGCTTTGCAACGACGAAATTTTAGAGGTAGAGCTCGCGACGGGCGAGTTTTGAGAAGCGCCGCTATTTTGCGCCGCAGTAAGCCAAAACGGCGAGCAAAGTAGCGCAAAAGAAAGTAAAATTTTACCCTTTTTCATAAAAATCCTTTTTAGATTTTATAATCTATATCAATTTACTAGCGGGATTATCTTACAATTCCTCTTAAATAATAATAAAATTTTTAATAA
>NZ_CALIJA010000089.1 GCF_938017615.1 uncultured Campylobacter sp.
CCGAGCGGTTAGATCATCTTAGATAATCGATCAGCCTGGCGGAGATTTCGCGAAACTGCAAAATTTTATGCCCCTTTTTCTCGCGCATGAAGTCCTGCGCGTCGCGCAATCTCGCAAACGTGATAAGATCGTCGCCTCTGGCGCTTTGCAGCACGCTGCCGAAAACATAAAACGCGTCCTGCGCCCGCAAAATTTCGCCGCTTGCGTAATCGGTGACGTAAAGCTCTGCACCGCTGAAATTTGCGTTCGTGGAATTTGACTCGCCGAAATTGCCGCTAGCGGAATTTTTACTCATCAAATTTTCCTCTGCGGAAGCCGCGCCGTTATTGCCGCTCAAATTTTCGCCCTCGAAAAAATATGCAAACATCGCCTTGGGTGAAGCAAACGCGAGCGCGCTGCCGTTCTTGAGCCTTGCGTAAGCGCGAAATTCAGGGTGCGCGCTAGTATCGATGCCGTATTTGGCGCAGGTGAGATTTACGTCTTTAAGCCACGCAAGATCGCGCACGCTTTTAGAATTCTGCGCCAAATCGGAACCTGTATTATCTGACGCGCTTAAATTTTGCGCCGTCGAATTTTGCATCTCAGCTGCGCCGTAAAGCGCTATAAATGTCGCCAAAATGAGTGGAAATTTCACGCCAAATCCTTTGATCTAAAGATAAAATAGCCCAAAACGAGGCTCGCCGCGCCCAGCGCGATCGGATAGAACAGCGAAAAGGCGATGAAAAGCCCGCGTCCGAAGTGATCTAGGATAAAATACGCCGTCGTGCCGATGACCGCAAGATCGGGATCAAATAGGCTGATAGCGGCGATGCGGAAGTCCTCCATCGGGTTTGCTAGGGCGATCGCAAAGATCAGATTTTCGTTCACTCCCGTTTTTGCGAGCAGTCCGATCAGCACGAGATCCAAAAACGTAAGGCAGAAAAGCCAGACGAAAAATGCGAGCCCAAGCCCCATCTCTTGGCTTTTTGAGACGGCGCAGATCAAAAATGCGATCCCTAAAAACGCCGCGCACAAGCTAAAAAGCAGCCCCGTATAAAGCAGGCAGATCGCCCACGGAATGCCCGTGCCCTTGATCGCGCCCCAAACGATCGCGAGCAGCAGCGACAAAAATATCGGCACGAACACTCCAAACAGCCTTCCTAGCGCCTTGCCGTAGTAGTACTGCGCCTGCGAGATCGGGAAGCTTAGCAGGTATTCTAAGATATTTAGGTCGCGATCGGCTAGGATCGCCTTGCTGGTGGTGACGAGCACGAATATGGGCAGGATGATGATGCAGATCTGAATAAACAGCAGTAACAGTCGCGAAAGCCCGCTAAAGCCGAGCACGCGCGAATCGGTCACTCCCGTGATGAAAAACGCCGCCACGAGCCCGCTAAAGATCAGCAGATAGAGCAAAAACCAGCGCGAGCGGAAGGACTCTTTGATATCCAAAGCGGCGATGGTGAGTAAATTTTTCATTCTTTTCCTTTATTGCGCCTCGGTGCGCTTTTAAATTTAGATTTCTCGCGCGGCTTAAATGCGCCGCCCGTCTTTAAATTTTAGCCTCGTTTTGCAGCGCGGATATAGCTTTAAATTTCGCCCGTCTGGCGTTTAAACAGGC
>NZ_CALIJA010000090.1 GCF_938017615.1 uncultured Campylobacter sp.
CTCGCCGTGCCACACTAAATTTGCCGCCAAGCCGCATTAAATTTTATGTAAAAATTTCGCTGCTAAGCTACGACAAATTTAGATTAAAATTCCGCTGGCATGCCTATATGCGGTAATTTTTTACGAATTTTTCTATGCGCTCAAAGCCGCGTTTTAGATTTTCCATAGAGCACGCAAAGCTTATGCGGAAGTGCCCATCCATACCAAATCCGCTTCCTGGCACCGTGGCTACGAGCCCTTTATCTAGCAGTTGCATGCAGAATTTCATACTATCGGGTTCTACCTGAGAGCAATCTATGAAGAAATAAAATGCGCCGTCAGGTTTTACGACACTGAGCCCTGGGATCGCGCTTATCGCGTCCGTGCCGAAATCGCGCCTGCGCTCGTATTCGCGCCTCATCTCCTCGATATAATCATCTGCCTCGCCGCGCAGCACTGGCATAGCGCCTGCCTGGACGATGCTTGCTACGTTGCTGACGCTTTGACTTTGTAAGTTTATCATCGCCTTATTTAGCTCATCGATCGCACAAGCGGTGTAGCCGAAGCGCCAGCCGGGCATCGCGCCGCATTTGCTTAGCCCGTTGATCGTCACGGTGCGCCTAAACATATCCTCGCTGATGCTTGCTGCGGCTATGAAGCTCTTGCCGAAGACAATTTTTTCGTAAATTTCATCGGCAATTACTAAAATATCCGTGCCCTTTAGCACTTCCGCAAGCTCTTGTAGCTCCTGGCGCGAATATACGGCGCCTGCGGGGTTACTCGGGTTGAAAAGGCACAGCGCCTTCGTGCGCGGCGTGATCGCGGCTTTGAGCTGCGAGGCGGTGATTTTGTATCGGTTTTCCGCCTTGGTGGCTACGATGACGGGCTTGCTGCCGCAAAATTTTACAATTTCAGGGTAGGTGACCCAATAAGGCGCCGGTATTATGACCTCATCGCCTTCGTTTAAGATGCAGTTAAAGGCGTTAAATAGCGAGTGCTTGGCGCCTACGTTAGTGATGATCTGATCAGGCCTGTAGTTTAGGCCGTTGTCGCGCTTTAGCTTCTGCGCGATTAAATTTAAAATTTCAGGCGTGCCGGCAACCGGCGTATATTTTCCGCAGCCCTTAGCCATAGCCTCTATGACAGCTTTTTTGGCGACTTCTGCGGTATCGAAATCAGGCTCGCCTGCGCTTAGGATCACGACGTCTTGCCCCTGGGCTTTCATCTGTTTGGCTTTGGTACTGATTGCGATCGTTAGGCTTTCGCCGAGCTTGCTTACGCGACTTGAAAGTGTTAATTTCATTGATGCTCCTTGGATTGGTTTAGACAATTTAAAATTTGATTTTTGACGCTAAAAGCTCTGCCGCCGCTTGGGTCTTGGTTGTAGATATCGTCGATTTTATAATCTCCTCCGCTACGGACGAGTTTGTAGATTATCGTCTGCGCACCGTAGGGGCAGGTCTGTGTCACTACGACAGTATCGCGCTGCCCTAGCTCAAAATCATATTTCGCGTCGTCGCAGACATCTTGACCGCCGATTATCGGATCGTAGTCCAAGCAGCCTACCTCACCTTCGCCAGCAGATGCTTCATCCTGCATAAGCACGGATCTGAAAGAAGCCGATAGGGCATTTTTGTGATCGCCAAAATAGGTATCCTTGATGTATAGACTTTTTACTAGGCTTATTCTGGCGTCGTCCGCGGAATTTTTCGCGCTATTAGCATCGCTGCCGCTTGCCGACAAAATAGCACAAATTATAAAAAATAGAGCTTTTTTCAATTTAACCCTCTTATTTTAATGATTTCAGATATTCTTCGTAGAATTTATTGAGATCCTCATCCATTTCGGCGATATCTTTTCTGCCGTTGCAGATGCAATCTTCCAAAATTTCGATACGCTTGATGAGATATTTGATAAGCTCCTGGCTGATATCGGGAATTTTATTATGCGCCAAAGGATCGCTCTCGCAGCTGCCTAAAATTCTAGCCGGTACGC
>NZ_CALIJA010000091.1 GCF_938017615.1 uncultured Campylobacter sp.
AAAAGTGTAGAGCTGGCTGAAAAAATTGCAGAAAAATACGGTACTACTCTTGGCGAAGTGAAACTGTCTTACTATAGCGATGGTGAATTTCAGCCTTCATTTGAGGAATCGATACGCGGAACGAGAGTTTTTTTAGTATGCTCTACTTTTCCTAACGCTGACAACTTAATGGAGCTTTTGCTGATGCTTGATGCAGCTAAACGCGCTTCGGCTCGACACATCACAGCGGTTATGCCTTACTTCGGTTGGGCACGCCAAGATAGAAAAGATAAACCACGTGTGCCTATAGGGGCTAAATTAGTGGCTAACTTATTGCAAGCTGCAGGTGCTACCCGCATAATGACGATGGACTTGCACGCTGACCAAATACAAGGTTTTTTTGAACGCCCTGTAGATCACCTTTTTGCTTCGAGTATTTTTCTACCTTACCTCGAAAGTCTGAACTTAGACAAACTGTGTATTGCTTCGCCCGATATGGGAGGTTCTAAAAGAGCTTACGCTTACTCTAAATTCTTGAAAAGCGAAGTGGTAATCTGCTACAAGCAACGAAAACAAGCTAATGTTATTGAAACAATGGAGCTTATAGGCGATGTAGAGGGAAGAAATGTGGTGTTAGTAGATGATATGGTAGATACAGCTGGCACACTGGTGAAAGCAGCGCAACTGATGAAAGAAAGAGGTGCTGTGAGTGTGAGAGCAGTAGCTACACATCCTATCCTTAGCGGGAATGCTTATGAACGGATAGAAAATTCGGCTTTAGAGGAACTGATAGTAACGGATTCTATCCCTCTGAAACAGCCATCGAAAAAGATAAGAGTACTCTCTTGTGCAGAACTTTTTGCTGATGTAATGTATAAAGTGCATCACAATGAGGCGATTAGTTCGAAATTTATTATGTAACTTAATATTTATAAATAAATGCAATCAATTACAATCAAAGGATCTCAAAGAGAAAGCGTGGGCAAAGCAGCAAGCAAAGCCTTACGTAATGCTGGACAGGTACCTTGCGTATTATACGGAGGAGACGATGTTCTGCATTTTTCAGCACCAGAATTAGCATTCGCTGGCATCGTGTACACTCCTAACGTGTATACAGCTACGATTGAAGTAAATGGTAAGAGTTATACTGCCATTCTGCAAGACATTCAGTTTGACCCTGTAACTGACAAAATCATTCACATTGATTTCTATCAACTTAACAAAAACAAAGAAATCACTATAGAAGTGCCAATCCAAATACAAGGTACTTCGCCTGGTGTTATGGCAGGGGGTACTCTACGTGTGGTAAATCGTAAGCTAAAAATTAAAGCTTTACCAGACAATCTTCCTGACTTTATTCCAGTAGATATTTCAGCTCTTGAAATGGGTAACCGTTTGTACATCACTAAGTTGCCTCAAGAAAACTACAAGATTATGCACCCAGATAACACTGTAGTTTGCCAGATAAGAGTATCTCGTGCTGCTATGAAAGCCGCTCAAGATGCTGCTAAAGCTGAAAAAGGTAAGAAAAAATAATCTTATTTTTAGGGTAAATAAAAGAAAAACCATAACAAATTATTGTTATGGTTTTTTTATTGTGAATTTTGATATACAGATTAATGAAAGAAGACAATATCGTGGGCTGCTCTCTCTAAGGCTTCGCGGTGGTCGGGGTGGGCGATAGCGATAAGGGCTTTGGCTCGCTCTTGTAGGCTCTTGCTGAAAAGCTCGGCTACCCCATATTCCGTTACGATATATTGTACGTGGGCACGAGTGGTTACCACTCCAGCTCCTTGCTTTAAGAAAGGGACAATCTTGCTTTCTCCTTTATTGGTAACCGATGGAAATGCAATGATAGACTTACCGCCCTCGCTGAGCATTGCTCCTCGTACGAAATCTATTTGACCACCAAAGCCAGAAAAGATAGTTGTACCTATAGAGTCGGCACATACTTGTCCGGTAATATCCACTTCGATAGCTGAGTTAATAGAAATCATTTTAGGGTTCTGCCTAATCACTGAAACTTCATTAGAATACGAGGCTTCTGTCATTTCAACAGAAGGGTTATGGTCGATAAAGTCATACAACTCTTGTGTGCCCATAGCAAAAGAGGCTATGATTTTTCCTTTGTCTATCTTCTTTTCATAGCCATTGATAACCCCTTTTTTCACCAAATCGAGTACCCCTTCGGTCAGTAGCTCGGTGTGGATACCTAAGTTTTTGAGGTGCCCCATTTCTGCCAATGTGGCATTGGGGATATTGCCAATACCCAGCTGTAGGGTGCTACCGTCTTCGATAAGCGGCACTATATGGCGGGCTATTTGGGTTTCGATAGCGTTGGGTTCGGTGAGATGTAGCGAGAAAATAGGCGCATCGTGCTCTACGAGAAAATCTATTTCATCTACGTGCAAGAGGGCATCACCATAGGTGCGTGGCATCTGCCTATTGACTTTGGCAATTACGTATTTGGCGTTTCGGATAGCAGATTTTGAAGCCTCGACACTTACGCCCATAGAGCAAAATCCGAATTTATCAGGGGGAGAAACTTGTATGAGAACAACATCTACTTTTATGTGTTTTCTATCAAAAAGCAAAGGCATATCGCTTAAGAAAATAGGGGTATACGAACCGTTGCCTGCCTTGATGATATGCCGTACATTGCGCGAAAGGAAGAAGGAATTGACGTAGAAACTATCTTTGTATTTGGGGTCGGCGAAAGGGGCATCACCCTCGATATGGATATGCCCTATGGTAACATTGCGGAGCTCAGAAGCCCGTTTAACGAGGGCATCTACTAATATTTCGGGAACTGCAGCTCCCCCCTGTATATAGACGAAATCGCCACTTTTGACTACCTTTAAAGCCTCTTCAGCCGTTGTAATTTTTGTCATTATATTATCAATTTCAGTTAGCGGCTCAAAGATACTACATAAAAACCAATTGACAAAATGTTTCGTAATATAAATTTTTTTACTACCTTTGCCGCAAATTAAAAAAAGCGAAATATTATGTATCCACCAGAATTGGTAAAACCTATGATAGAAGAACTGACTTCGGTTGGTTTTGAAGAATTAAAAACGGCAGCAGCTGTAAAACAAGCTATTGAGCAAGAAGGCACTACCTTAGTAGTAGTGAACTCAGTATGCGGTTGTGCTGCGCGCAATGCCCGTCCGGCAGTAATCTATAGTTTGCAAAACGCAAAGAAACCAGACCATCTGACCACTGTATTTGCAGGGGTAGATAGAGAGGCTACTGAAGAAGCGCGCCAATATATGTTGCCTTTTCCGCCATCATCGCCTAGTATTGCCCTTTTCAAAGACGGCGAATTGGTGCATATGTTAGAGCGCCATCACATAGAAGGACGTATGGCTGAAGTGATAGCAGAAAATCTTCAGCAGGCTTATAACGAATATTGTTAATAACTTTTTTCTACATTACACTTTGCTAAGGTACAGCTACTTTGGCAAAGTTTTTTATTTCAATACTTTTATGATGAAAATACTATCTTACCCTCTTAGTGTACTTCATTACTTGCTTTACGGCTTTTTATTGCTTATTTTTCACCCTATACAATGGGTCTGTATTCACTTTATAGGACGAAAAGCCCACAAAGCAGTCGTCGATTTTCTGACGCTTATGCTTACTAAAATACTGTTAGTAAGTGGTAATTGGGTGCGTTTTTCGATTGAAGCTCCTTTACCTAAGAATGCACCTATCATATTTGTGCCAAATCACCAAAGTTTGTACGATATTCCGCCGCTAATATGGTATTTGCGCCATTATAGTGTGCGTTTTGTAGGCAAAAAGGAGTTAGGAGGAGGTATACCGAGCATTACTATCAACCTGCGCAATAATGGTTCGGTACTGATAGACCGTAGTCGTCCGCAAGATGCTGTACCGCAGCGTCCGTCTCGGCGTTTTTGGGAAGGACGATGTGAAAGCCGCGATCAAACGCCAAGAAAAAATTCTCCCCGTCCGCAGCGATTCGATTTAGCGAGCGCGCGGCAAATTTCTCGCTTGCGCGCGGCTCGCCCTTTGAAAATGAAATTTCATCCTCGCCCGCGATAAATTCCATCTCTATGTTCGAGTTTTGCGATAGTTTAGCAGCATCCAGATGCTTTCTTAGCATGCGGCGGTAAAATTTCGGATAAAAAATAAGCCACGCCGCACCCAAAATAACCGACGCCACGCTCGCAATCGGCGCCGTTTTTAAAAGCCCGTCGATGATGATGCCAACGAGCAAAAACTCAAACGGTATGGCGTAGGTGCTGACTAGGCGCTGTTTGCGCGCCTTTTTGCTGTAAAGCAGCATAAATTTATTGAGGTTATCGACGTCGCGATTTGTGATTTGCACTTTCATATTTTTCCTTTAATTTTTGCGTAATTGTAGCGAAGCCGCCTTAAATTTGCGTCCGTTAACTTCCGTGAGATAAAATCCCGTTTTTAAAGGAGCGCCCGTGAAATCTTTATTAAAAATCAAAGGATTTTTGCCGTTTTTGGCGATTATGTTTATCAACGCAAGCGTCGATCTGGGCCATAAAATCACGATTCAAAACGTCCTTGTCAAAAGTGCCGATTCTGGCGCTCTCATCGCCCTTACCTCGCTTGTAAATTTGCTGATTTTGCTACCTTACGTTTTTCTTTTTAGCGCCAGCGGCTATCTCAACGACAAATTCTCGCGTACTCGCATCACGCAGATCTGCGCGAAACTCGGCGTCGCGCTTACCGCGCTCATTACGCTCGGATATCTGTGCGGATGGTTTTATTTCGCATTTTTTATGACGATCCTGCTTGCGGCGCAAAGCGCGATCTACTCGCCCGCTAAATACGGCCTGATTAAAAAAATCGTCGGCGCGAAAAATTTAGGCGCGGCAAACGGCCTCGTGCAGGCTCTTACCATCATCGCGATTCTACTTTCATCTCTTGTTTTTTCGGTGATTTTCGAGCTGTTTGCGACGCGCAGCAGCGACGCGGGCGAGCTGATGAGCTCGGTTTGGTTCATCGGCGTACTTTTAGTCGCAGGCTCCGCGCTTGAAACATATTATTCGTATAAAATTCCATTCTTCGACGCCGCGCAACCGCAGGCGGAATTTAACAAAGACGACTATCTTAAGCTTCGCTATCTAAGGCAAAATTTAAATTTTGTGCTAAAAGACAAAAACGTCCTGCTCTGCACGCTCGGACTTTCGATGTTTTGGGCGGTCTCGCAGCTCGTGATCGCGACCTTTCCGGCTCACTACAAGAGCCTTAGCGGCAGCGATAACGTAATGGTGATCCAGGTGATCTTAGCTCTTAGCGCGATCGGAATCGCGTTAGGCTCGATCTTTGCGGGCAGCTACTGCAAAAAACATATCGAGCTTGGTATCGTGCCGTTCGGCGCATTCGGGCTTGCACTCGCGCTAATGGTGCTAGCCAACGCGCACTCGGTATTTTGGCTCGGCACGGCATCATTTTTCTTCGGATTTAGCGGCGGAATTTTCATCGTGCCGCTCAACGCCGTAATTCAGTTTTTTACCGCCGATGAACGCATGGGACGGGTGCTCGCGGGCTCAAATTTCATACAAAATATCTTTATGGTGCTGTTTTTGCTCATCGCCATCATCTTGGTGCATTTTGCGGTCGCCAGCGGCGAAATTTTCGTTATGGCTGCTCTTTGCGTTCTTATCTGCGGGATCTTCGGCGCGAAATATCTGCCACAGCTTTTCGTTAGAATTTTACTCATTCCGTTTATGAAATTTGGCTACCAAGTCCACGTAGACGGTATCGAAAACATCCCGCAAAAAGGCGGCGTGCTGCTTTTAGGCAACCATATCAGCTGGATCGATTGGGCGGTGGTGCAGCTTGCATGCCCGCGCGGGGTGCGCTTCGTAATGCATCGCAGCTACTACGATCTGTGGTATTTGAAGTGGTTTTTTAAAATTTTCCGCGTCATTCCGATCGGAGCGGGCGTGAGCAAAAGCGCGATCGAAAGCATCCGCGAGGCGCTAAATGCTGGTGAAGTAGTGGGGCTCTTCCCCGAAGGACACATCAGCTACAACGGCCGCATAGACGAGTTTCAAGGCGGGTTTGAGTTAGCCGCGCACGATACGAACTCCGTAATCGTGCCTTTTTATATCAGAGGGCTTTGGGGATCGACGTTTTCGCGCGCCAGTGAGCATTATAAAAGAACGATCTCGCAAAGCGGCAAAAACGCACTTCGCGTAAGCTTTGGCGCGCCGATTGGGGCAAATTCCAAGGCGCACGAGGTAAAGCGCGCAGTAACGGAGCTATCGTTTTTCAGCTGGGGCAAATATCTCGCAAGCCTAAAGCCGCTTGCCTACAACTGGCTAAATCAAGCCAAAAAATCGCCTTTTAAGCGCGTAGCGGTCGATAGCACGGGAGTGAGCTTCACAAATTTAGCGATGATGAGCGCCGTTTTGATACTTCGCAAAAGGCTAAAGAGTCGCATAGATAGCGAGGAAAACGTCGGTATCGTTTTGCCTAGCTCGGTCATCGCAAGCGCCGTAAATTTAACGCTTTTTGCGATGGGTAAAACGAGCGTAAATTTAAACTACACGCTAAGCGAGGAAAATTTAATCTACTGCGCGGATAAAGCAAATATCCGCACGATCATCAGCTCGCGAAAATTCGTAGAAAAACTCAAATCAAAGGGCTTTGAGCTGGAAAGCTCGATCGGCGATCGGCTCGTGTACCTTGAGGATCTAAGCGAGGGCGTCTCTAAAAACGAGCGCATAGCCTGCGCGCTAAAATCGCTGCTAATGCCTAAAATTTTATTTCGCGCGCTGTATTTTAAGCCGCACGCGATAGAGGACGTAGCGACCATTTTATTTAGCAGCGGCAGCGAGGGAAAGCCCAAAGGCGTGGTTTTAACGCATAAAAATATAATGGCGAACGTCCGTCAAATTTCAGAGCTCATAAACGCCACCGAGCACGACGCGATTTTAGCGTCGCTGCCGATCTTTCACTGCTTCGGGCTTACCGTAACGACGCTCTTTCCGCTAAACGACGGAATTTTAAGCATCCACGTGCCCGATCCTACGGACGCCTTTAGCGTCGGCAAGATGAGCGCAAAATACGGCGCTACGATAATGTTCGGCACGTCAACGTTTTTTAGGCTCTACACCAAAAACAAAAGGCTCAATCCGCTTATGCTGGCAAGCATCCGCCTGGCGATTGCGGGCGCGGAGAAGCTAAACGAAAATGTCCGAAAGGAATTTAAGATAAAATTTGGAATCGAAATTTACGAGGGCTACGGCACGACCGAGACTGCGCCGGTGGTGAGCGTAAATACGCCGAACGTCCTCGAGCCCGATTTTTTCAAAGAGCTTCACTTCAACCGCGAAAAGAGCGTCGGCTTGCCGCTTGCGGGCACGGTCATAAAAATCACCGATCCCGCCTCGCTGCAGCCGCTATCAAACGGGCAGGAGGGTCTTATCTTAATCGGCGGACATCAGGTTATGAAGGAGTACTACGATGAGCCGGCAAAAACCGCCGAAGCGATCGCACAAATAAACGACGTGCGCTACTACAAGAGCGGCGACATCGGCTATATCGACGACGACGGGTTTTTATTTATCACCGACCGCCTCTCGCGCTTTGCTAAAATCGGCGGCGAGATGATTAGCCTGGGCGCAGTAGAAAGCGCCGTGAGCGAAATTTTAGGCGAGAGCGCGATCTATTCGTGCGTGAACCTAAAAGACGAGAAAAAGGGCGAAAAGATCGCTCTGCTCTACGTGGGCGAGACGAGCGAGGATGAAATTTCGCGCCGCCTGAATGACTCCGCGCTGGCGCCGATAATGCAGCCAAGCGTCGTGAAAAAGGTCGAGCAAATCCCGGTGCTCGGCAGCGGCAAGGTAAATCTCAAAGCGGTAAAGGATCTGGCGATAGAGCTGGGACTGTAAATTGCGATCTTTTAAATTTGTATTCTAAACTTTAAATTTACACCTTGCTGCGTATTTCTGCGAAGTAGCGTAAAGAGTAAAATTCCTCTTTTAAATTTATTCTTTGTCGCGCCGCAGGGCTTTGCGGCTTTCGCTCCTAGCGGCGGGCGATCTCGCGGGTTATGCTGCGGTTTATTTAAAGAATGACAGCTGCACGCGGCTGCGGCGCCAAATTTATGTTAAATTTTACGGACAGACGGCAGCCGCTCGCTGCGCAGATAGACAAAATTTTACATTAAACGGCGAGCGAAATTTCACGGCAGAGCTGCGACGAGAATTTTAACGGTATGCGCGTGGAAATAAATTTAAATGGCGTATGTGCGGCGAGAAATTTTAGCGACATCGATTCCCGCTTCGCCGCTTATAAAATTTGCAAATTTTATTTCCCGAACGTTCGCCGATTATTATGCCGATGAAGTTTATAAATCCGCTTGCGCTATGCAAACTCTCGGCTTCATTCTTCCGCCGTCACAAAGGCTAAATTTTTTCTAATCACGCTACGTGCGCCTCCAAGCAGGTCTGTATTTACATGAGCGCAAAAGTATCCAGCAGCTCTAAATTTAAAAGATAAATTTCATTCGTGCAGATTAAAATTTTAAAATTTCAAAGCCCAATCTGTTTAAATTTAACCGAAGTCGGCAGAGCTAAATTTTAAAAAGGTCTAAGCTTTAATGATTTTAAAAAAGATGAAAGTGCCGCGAAGCGCACGCTTCGCGGCAAATTTAAAGGAGGACTATTTAAAAGATGGAGCGATCTGCGCTACCCACGCCTCGATGCGGCTCTCGGTGAGGTCGCTTTGATTGTCATTATCTAGCGCGAGGCCAACGAATTTGCCGTCCACTACGGCCTTGCTCTCGTCAAATTCATATCCGTCGGTAGGCACTGCACCTACGATATTTGCACCCGCTTTTTTGAAGTTGTCGTATAGCTCGCGCATTGCGTTGCAGTAGGCGTCGCTGTAGCTTGAGCTATCGCCCATGCCGAAAATCGCGACAGTCTTGCCCGCGACATCAAGGGCTGAGAAATCAAAGCCCGCCCAGTCGTCTTGTAGCTCGCCGTCGTTCCATGTAGAGCTGCCAATGATGAGCGCGGTGTATTTATTTAGATCTGCAGGCGCGATGTCCGCGACGTTTTTTAACTCGTTTTCTACGCCTAGCTTTTCGGAGATTAGCTTCGCGGCGTCCTCAGTATTGCCCATCGAGCTTCCAAAAATAATTCCAACCATTTGGTATCCTTTTAATAAATTTTGTCGGTGAGCTTGTATGGTACTAATTTCATAATGAAATTTCCCTTAAAGCATTCGCTTTTTATCTCGACGTGGCGGTTAAAATTTTCATTTTTTGGATAGACAAGATACAGGGCATCGAGGTTTGCTCCGCGGCAAAGCTCTAGCGCTTTTTTTATATCATTATCATAAATGGCTGAATTTTGAGGTAGAATTTTTTTAAAGCTCGTAACCACGCCTAGGCTAAAACCGCTCTTGCGAACTACGATGAGCTCGCCCGATTTACCCACAAGCTGCAGCTGTGCGCCTGCATTGCGAAGCGCGATTTTGCAAAATACGAAGTTGCAAAACGCATCGTCTCCGTTTAGCAGCAATCCGCTACGCAGACTCACGATTGCGCTAGTTAGCTTATAAGCGGGCTTGGCGGCAAATACAGGCAGCGGCATATCGCGCAGATAGGCAAAGATTATCGCATTATCCGCCGTACAGAATTTCACGGCGGGCTTGAAGCGGTAAATTTTGCGAGCACCGCGCCTAAGTTCGGAAGCGATAAAATTTAAAAATGCCGCTCGAAACTGCGAAGCGCCCTTTAAATTTGCGGGCAGAATTCTATAATCCGCATTAACGTTAAAATTATATAGAGCTAGTATCGCTCGCGCTCGCGAAGCCGCATCATAATCCCGCAGCGCCTCTGGCGCAATCTCGCGCCCGTTCGCATCAAAGCCAAAAATTTCGCCGCAAAAGAATTTTTTATTAAAAGCTTCAGCATTTAAAATTTCATCATCAATAAGCTCATTATCCTGCTGCAGATCCACTTTTTGGCGTTTTTCGCGTGCTGCGATACCTCGTTTTGACACGGCAGTATCTCGTAACAAAGCTGATTTCTCGTCCGAGCGCTTAGCGCAGAGAAAATTCTTTTGCGCGGAGCCAGTGTCGTAAAAAGCCCTTGCTATAAAATTCCTATTTGCGCCGCCTTTTTGCGCACTCTTTGCAACGCACGGCTTAGAGGCATTATAATTAAGTGCGTCCGATTTACCAATTGAAAACTTTTTAAATTTGCCGCTAAATTTCTTACTTTCGACGGGCGCAAGACAAGTAGCGTTAAATTTACTAGAATTTAAAAAATCCTTGAAATTTAGCTCGCCTGTTTCATCGTCGTAAGCATTTGATCGCGACGCAGTGCACGATTTTTTAACCGCTTGCCTGGGCTTGCCGGCATTACTTAAATTCCTTGGAATTTTAATCATCTTCGCAAGGCTTGCACCCGAATTCTTGATTTAAATTGAAAACCTTACAGTATTCGCAAAATACGCAGCTAACGCTTCTTTTAGCGCATACGAGCGGGATTTTGCGCTTTTTTACTTCACCTTTGATTTTTTTCATCGTGTTGTGGTTTAAAAAGCTCGTAAGCATAACGACGCACTCGGTATCTTGCGGGATCGGCTTGCGATTTACGCGATTTTCGTTTCGTGCGTCCCAGTGCTCGATGTTGCTCGCGCCAAGATCTTTTAAAACCGCCTTAATGGGTGTAATCTCATCTGCTCCTATAACTAAAACATTCATTTCATCCCCTTTTATGATTGATATTCGTTATTATAACAGAGAAAGATTAAATTTAACTGATAATGTATATAAAAATTTAAAATTATAAGCCGGAATTTTACCGGCTTATATTTGATATTTACTCGCCTAAAGCTAGACTTACTGCCGCATCGATGTGGATCTGCGTAGTATCGAATAGCCACGCGGCGGTATCTACTTGCGATACGAGCAGCCCAATCTCCGTGCAGCCCAGTATCACTCCCTGCGCGCCGCGAGCCCTAAGTCCTTCAATAATCCGTAAAAATTTCTCTTTGGAGTGCGGTAAGATTTTACCGAAGCAAAGCTCATCAAAAATTACTTCGTTTACCGCTTCCATTTCGTCCGCATTTGGCACGAGTACCTCTACGCCGCCATCTATCAAGCGCTGTTTGTAAAAATCCTGCGTCATCGTGTAGATCGTGCCGAGCAGCCCTACTTTTTGCACGCCACGTTTTCGCAGCTCACTTAACGTGGCGTCCGCGATATGCACGAAAGGCACGGATATAGCGGCTTTTATCGCCTCGTAGCACTTATGCATCGTATTGGTGCAAAGAAAAATATAATCCGCTCCGCCACTTTGCAAAACCCGCGCGTGACGAGCTAAAATTTCACCCGCCCTGCCCCACTCATTATCTCTTTGGCACCGCTCGATCTCGTCAAAATTTAGACTACTTAGCAGAATTTCGCCGCTACTTAGCCCGCCTAGACGCTCGTTAATTTTGCGATTGATCCCATCATAATAGGTAATCGTAGATTCGTAACTCATGCCGCCGATTAGTCCGATTTTTTTCATGGATTTTCCTTTTGGAATTTAACGAAATTCCTGGGTCACAAATTCTGCGACCCGGAATTCTAAAAATTAACTACAACGCTTAAGCATTCTCGCTCGCGACGCCCGCAGAGATAACCTCATCGCCGAAATCGGCATTCGCAAGCCGTTTGAGCTGGCGGTAGCGCCTCATCGCATCGGCTTTATTTGCTTCATAAAGCTTGCCCGCGTGCTCCGGATCGATCTTTTTAAGCGCGTTGTAGCGCACTTCGTTTAGCAAAAATTCCTCATAAAGGCTCCAGTCCGGCTCTTTGGATGAAATTTTAAGCGGATTTTTGCCCTCCGCCGCAAGTCGCGGATCGAAGGTATAGGTCGGCCAATAGCCGCATTTGCTCGCAAGCTCGGCCTGATCGCCCGAGCTGCCCATGCCGCCTTTGATGCCGTGCGCGATACACGGCGAATACGCGATGATAAGGCTAGGTCCCGGGTAAGCCTCCGCCGTCATGATCGCTTTTAGCGTCGCGGCTTGGTTTGCGTTGGAATTTACCTGCGCGACGAAGATGTTACCGTAGGTCATCGCGATCTGGCCGAGGTCCTTTTTCTGCACCGCCTTACCGCCAGCGGTAAACTGCGCGATCGAGCCGCGGCGGCTAGCCTTGGAGCTCTGTCCGCCCGTGTTTGAGTAAACCTCCGTATCTAGCACCAGCACGTTTACGTCCTCGCCGGTAGCCAGCACGTGATCGAGCCCGCCGTAGCCGATGTCGTAGGCCCAGCCGTCGCCACCGATGATCCATTGCGATTTTTTATTTAGATACTGCTTAAGTTCTAAAATTTCACGAACCCCCGGCGCGTCTAAATTTTGTTCTAGTAGCGGCACAAGCCTATCTCTGATCTGAGCGGATTTTAGCGTATCGTTTCTGTTTTCGATCCAGTCGTGATAAAGCGCCTTTAGCGCGTTTGGCACGCTTGAGAGCGAGCCTAGCATAAGATCCTCGATCTTATGGCGCAGCGTCTCGCTTGCGATCTTCATTCCCAGCCCGAACTCCGCGTTATCCTCAAAAAGCGAGTTCGCCCACGCGACGCCGCGACCGTTCTCGTCCTTGCGGTACGGCATCGAAGGCGCCGATCCGCCGTAGATCGAGCTACAGCCAGTGGCGTTGGCTACGATCATATGATCTCCGAAAAGTCGCGTGATCAGCGTGATATACGGCGTCTCGCCGCATCCCGGGCACGCGCCGTGAAATTCAAAATACGGGCGGGCAAAGCCCACGCCCTTGACGCTTGATCTGTCCATCAAATCGTCTTTGTATCTTACGTGCTCGAATAAAAAGTCTGCGCTTTCTTGCTCGCCCTTTGCGAGTTCTTCTTCAAGCGGCACCATGACGAGCGATTTTTCCTTGCTCGGGCAGTTTTCGGCGCAGAGCGCGCAGCCCGTGCAATCTAGCGGGCTTACTTGGATCTTGTATTTTAGCCCCTTTAGCTCCTTGCCCTTGGCTTCTAGCAGGTGCTCTTTTAAATTTAAAGGCGCGGCGGCCTCGTCCTTTTCGTCTAGTAAAAAAGCTCTAATTACGGCGTGCGGGCAGACGAAGGCACACTGGTTGCACTGGATGCAGTTTTGCTCGATCCATTTAGGCACCACAACGCCTACGCCGCGCTTTTCAAATCGCGTGCTGCCTGCGTCAAACCCGCCGTCCTCGTGCCCTAAAAACGCCGACACCGGCAAGCTATCGCCGCGTGCTGCGTTCATCGGTTTTACGATCTTTTCTATAAATTCGTCGCCTCTGTATTTATCGTTCGTATCCGCCGCGTCATCTTTCAAATTTACCCACGCAGGATCGATCGCTACCTGCACCAAAGCGTCCGCGCCCCTATCGATCGCGTCGCAGTTCATCGCCACGACCGCCTCGCCCTTTTTAGCGTAGGTTTTTTTGGCGTATTCTTTCATATAGCTTTGCGCCTGCTCAAACGGGATGATGCCGCTAAGTTTGAAAAACGCCGATTGCATGATCGTATTGGTGCGGCCTCCGAGTCCTATCTCGTGCGCTAGTTTGGTGGCGTTTAGAATGTAAAATTTTACCCGTCTTTGGGCTAGAATTTTTTTGACCTTGCTCGGAAGCTTTGCCGCCGTTTGCTCGGCATCCCAGATGGAATTTAAAAGGAAGGTGCCGCCTTCGCGAATGCCCCCGATAACGTCGTAGATGTCCAGATACGCAGCGACCGAGCAGGCGACGAAATGCGGATCGGAGACGAGATAGGTCGAGCGGATCGGCCTTTTGCCAAAGCGCAGGTGCGAGCGCGTGTAACCGCCCGATTTTTTGCTGTCATAGGCGAAATACGCCTGCGCGTAAAGATCGGTTTTATCGCCGATGATTTTGACGGAATTTTTATTCGCGCCCACGGTGCCGTCCGCGCCGAGGCCGTAAAACAGGCACTCGGTCTCATCCTCGTAGCCGAGCGAAATTTTATCTCCCACGGGTAGCGACAGATGCGTCACGTCGTCATCGATGCCGATAGTAAAACCGTTTTTAGGCTCGTTTGCATTTAAATTTTCATACACGGCGATTAGCTGTGCGGGATCAACATCCTTGGAGCTTAGCCCATACCTGCCGCCCACGATGAGCGGAGCGTCCTCGCGCTCGTAAAATGCGGCTTTTATGTCCAGATACAGAGGCTCGCCGAGGCTGCCGGGCTCCTTCGTGCGGTCGAGCACGGCGATTTTACGCACGCTTTTAGGCATCGCGGCGAAGAGATATTTGAGGCTGAAAGGCCTGTAGAGATGCACTTTTAGCACGCCCACCTTCTCGCCTTTCGCGTTTAGATGATCGACCACCTCTTCAAGGGCTTGATTAACCGAGCCCATCGCGACGATCACGCGCTGCGGCTCACTTGCGCCGTAATAGACGAAAGGCGCGTACGACCGCCCCGTGATCTTTGAAATTTCGCTCATATACTCCGCGACGATGTCCGGAAGCGCGTCGTAAAATTTATTAACTAGCTCGCGCGTCTGAAAATATACGTCGTCGTTTTGCGCCGTGCCGCGAGTTTTAGGATGTTCGGAGTTTAGCGCGTCAGCTCTAAATTTACGCACGGCCTCGCGATCGAGCAAGCGATCAAACTCGGCATAGTCCATCACCTCGATCTTTTGAATTTCATGGCTCGTGCGAAATCCGTCGAAAAAGTGCAAAAACGGCACTCGCCCCTTAATCGCCGCAAGATGCGCGATACCGCCCAGATCCATCACCTCCTGCACGCTGTCGCTTGCGAGCATCGCAAAGCCGCTTTGGCGACAGGCGTAGACGTCTTGATGATCGCCGAAGATGGAGAGCGCCTGTGCCGCAAGCGCACGCGCCGCAACGTGAATGACGCCCGGAAGCATCTGGCCCGCGATCTTGTACATATTTGGAATTTTTAGCAAAAGCCCCTGCGATGCGGTGTACGTCGTCGTAAGCGCGCCCGCTTGGAGTGAGCCGTGCACGGTGCCCGCCGCGCCGCCTTCGCTTTGCATCTCGACCACTTTAACGGGCATGCCGAAGAGGTTTTTCTTGCCCTGCGACGCCCAAATATCGGTGTAATCCGCCATAGGCGAGCTAGGCGTGATCGGATAGATGCCCGCAACCTCGGTGAAGGCGTATGAGACGTAAGCCGCCGCCTCGTTTCCGTCCATCGTTTTCATAACTTTTGCCATTTTTAGTTCCTTTGGAATTATCAAATTTCGCTAATTTTACATATTTATTGCTTAAAAATTTAAATGCTTCACAAACCGAATAAAATTCTAAAGCTTTATCACAGCAGGCGGGCTACAAGCGCGATCTGCTGGCAGTTTTAGACGAGCATTACGGACGATTTGAGACGGCTCTTTCTCCGCTTTGAAAATAAATTTCTGCGTACTTTAAGCGCAGATCGCAAGCAGCGGGTAGAGATTAATGCAAATTTAGCCGTCTGACTCGAAATTCTAACCTAAATATCAAATGACGGGAATGCGCGAAAATTAAGAAATTTAAAAATGCACTTGCCACAAGATAAAAAGACCTCATATCGCAACAAGACTGGATAATAAAATTTAGCCACTACAAAGCCTCAACCGCCATACGCATCCAAGCTCAACGTAGCGAAATTTTATTTATGGCTTATAACATCGCGGTATATAAAATTTCAGCGCATTCTGCCAAATACAAGAAATTTTATTGCCATCTGCCGAGCGCGGTGCAAATTTCATTTTAAATTTTCATTGATTGATCGCTACGTGAATTTTACCACACGCGACTTTGCGTTTTGAGCGTAAATTCTATTTCCGCAAGCTGCGCGGAGGATAAATTTAGCTATAATCCTCCGCTTAGATTTGGCACGAAACGCGGCACGGAATTTAAAATTTTAAAATTCCGAGCAGAACTCGAAAAGCTAAAAACCGCTAAATGCGCTAAACTTAAAGTCTAAATTTAAAAGCTAGAAAGAGAAAACCGATGAACGTCCATAAAATCGCTTATACGAGAGTTGTCGCGTTAGCGTTTGCCGCCTTTATTTTTAACACGACGGAATTTATCCCCGTGGCCCTGCTAAGCGACATTGCGGCGGATTTTAAGATGGATGTTACGAGTACGGGCCTAATCATCACGATCTACGCGTGGGCGGTGAGTATCCTTTCGCTGCCGTTGATGCTGCTTACTTCAAAGCTCGAGCGCAAGAGGCTACTTTTGCGGCTTTTTGTGCTGTTTACGCTAAACCACGTCCTGGTAGCCATTGCGTGGAATTTTGCCGTTTTGGTAATCGCGCGACTGGGCATCGCGATTTCGCACGCGATCTTTTGGTCGATCACCTCATCGCTCGTCGTGCGCGTAGCGCCGATAAATAAAGGCTCTCAGGCTATCGGCATGCTGGCTCTTGGGACATCGCTAGCCATGGTTTTGGGGCTTCCTTTGGGGCGCGTAGTCGGCGAGCTTTTTGGCTGGAGGATTACGTTTTTCGCAATCGGCGCGCTTGCGGCGGCCGAGGCGCTGTTTCTTTGGAAAATTTTACCGTTTTTGCCAAGCCGCCGCGCGGGCTCCCTTGCGAGCCTGCCGATGCTTGCAAGGCGCCCGATGCTGCTTGCTTTGTATCTGCTGACGTTTTTGATCGTGGGTGCGCATTTTACGACCTACAGCTACGTCGAGCCCTTCGTGGCGAAATTTAATCCCGCAGGGGGTCACTTCGTAACCTACGTCCTGCTTGCATTCGGCGCTTCGGGAATCGCTGCGAGCGTGCTTTTTTCAAAGCTTTACCGCCCTTTTCCAAACGCCTTTTTGATCTGCTCGATCCTCTTTATCCTAGCCTCGGTGCTGACGCTAAAAGCTTTTGTCGCAAATGACGCGGCGCTGCTGCTTGCAGCTTTCGTCTGGGGAGTGGGAATTTTTGGCTTTGGGCTTTGTTTGCAGATTAGGGTTTTGGCGCTAGCTCCCGACGCTACCGACGTCGCAATATCGATCTACTCGGCGATTTATAACGTAGGCATCGGCGGCGGAGCGCTTTTGGGACATCAAGTCGCAACGAGATTCGGGCTTGAACACATAGGCGAGGCGGGCGCGATACTGGGCGCGCTAGGGCTTGCAAGCCACCTCTATGCAAGCGTAAAATTCGTGGAGAAAAATAGCGCGTAGGCTAAATTTACGAAAGAGCTTCGGCGAGATTAGCGCGCGCTTTTAGTCCGCGCTTTAAAACGGCGGCTTTGCGGGTCTAAGTTTTTAAAATTTATCCCTGCGATTAGCTAAATTTGCAGATAAATTTAATCTCGCGCTTAGCCCCACTGGCTGTTTTATTCATCATTCGCACCCGCGCCATATCCGCCCAAAGCTCTTAAAATTTACCCCTCGCTACAGCGATAAATTTTAAAATTTAGCGACAGAGTGCAAAAATTTAAAGCGCGAGCCGCCAAAATTTAACTACTTTATAAACCCGACCTGCGGTAAAATTTCAGCTAGCGCCGCGTCCTTTTTCTCGTTAAATTTTACCTTGTTCTGCTCAAAAAGATTATTTCCGTGCGCGTCAATCGAGACGATGAGCGGGCCAAACTCCTTCACGCGGCACTTCCATAGCGTCTCTGGCATCCCAAGCTCCGTCCAGTCCGCACTCTCGATCTCCTCGACCTGCGTCGCGGCCACCACCGCGCAGCCCGCAGGAAATACGCAGTGTATCGCGCCAAACTCCTTGCAGCCGCTCATCGTGCCCTCGCCCATGCCGCCTTTGCCGACAATGAGGCGCACGCCCGTTTTAGCGATAAATTCGCGCTCAAATTTCTCCATCCGCATGCTAGTCGTAGGTCCGACCGAAACCATCTCAAAGCTTTTTTCGCCCGTTTTTCTGATGATCGGCCCCGCGTGCAGGATCGCGCCGCCTCTGATATCAAGCGGTAGCTCGCGGCCCTCCTCTACGACGCGTCTGTGCGGCACGTCGCGGCAGGTGACGATGTGTCCGCTGAGGTATATGACGTCGCCGATTTTGATGTCGGCCAGATTCTCGGCCTTGATCGGCGTGGTTAAAATTTTCTTACTCATAGCGCGAACTCCTTGTGCGATTTTACGGCAAAGCTTAGCCCCGCGTCCCAGACGATGTGGCCTTTGCGGTGCGACCAGCAGCCCACGTTTACGGCGACGGCGATGACGCTGGGGTGGCGGGCGCAGTTTTCGATATGCACGCCCATCACGGAGCTTGCGCCGCTCATGCCCTGCGGGCCCAGGCCGATTTTATTGATGCCCTCTTCGAGCAGCTTTTCGGTTAGCGCGGCGCGTTCGTTTTGGTTACGCGAGCCAAGCGGCCTCATCAGCGCTTTTTTAGATAGCAGCGACGCCACGTCGATCGAGGTGCCTATGCCTACGCCAACTAGCAGCGGCGGACAGGCGTTTATGCCGTAGCTGGTCATTATGTCCATGACGAATTTCACGACCCCTTCGTAGCCCATGCCGGGCATCAGCACGGTTGCCTTGCCGGGCAGGCTACAGCCGCCGCCCGCCATGTAGGTGTGTATCTCGCACTCGCCGCTATCCGGCACGATCTCCCAAAAGACGCTCGGCGTGCCCTTGCCGACGTTTTTGCCGGTGTTGTACTCGTCAAATGTCTCGACGCTGTTGTGACGCAGCGGAGCCTCGCGCGTCGCTCGCAGTACGGCCTCTCGCAGCAGCTCCTCAAGCTCGCCGATGAGCGGGAAGTTCGCGCCGCAGCGGACAAAAAACTGGATCACGCCCGTATCCTGGCAGGACGGACGGTCTAGCTGCTTAGCTAGGCGCTGGTTTTCAAACATCGTTTTGTAGATCTCCCTTGCCAGCGGCTGCGTCTCGCGCTCGGCGAGCTCGCTTAGCTTCGCCGTCACGTCGTCAGGCAGCACCTTGCCCGTGTAGCCGACGAATTTCGCCATGACCTCGGTCATTTTTTCTACGGCTTTTTCTTTATCCATCGCTTCTCCTTTTAAATTTCATCCTCGAAAAACGGCTCGGGATTTTTAAGTAACCAAAGTACAAACAGATATCTAAATTTACCTATATCTTCGGCACTTCAGCTCTTTCTTAGATCATAAAACATTTTATCAAGCGCGTCGTCATTTAGCTCATCTAACCTATTGCCTAGCTTAAAATATTTTTTAATTTCGGCGGCGGTTTTATCGGTATACTCATCATCCCATAAAATCCAACTTCCATATTCCCCGTTGTAGTCCCAGTACCAGTATAAATTAGTAGCCGCATGTATCATTTTATACTGCACGCTATCTTTTTGCCTTAAGAATTTCATCCAAAAATCATAGGTAAATTTACTGTATTCTTGCGGATCATACTTTTCCATATCCGTTGGATACTCGGGCACATATAGATATTCCAACCTTTTGCCGAAGCACCGCCAAACAGCTGTTTCTTCATCTGGTGATTTTGGTATAGTATTGTATATTATAAACGGCGTCATCTTATCCAAATCCCCCGATGTCTCTAATTGCATATGATATAAACCAAACATTAGCTTTTGCTCTGGATTAATAACATACTTTGATACTCTAGGCAGCATGTAATATATGTAATTGCACATTACGCCAAAATCAGTATTTAAAACCTCATTCATCTCTTTGGCATATTTATAAAAATAGGATCCAGGGTGGGCTATAATTATTAGTTTCTGATGCGGTTTTAAATTTTTATATACATACCACATAAAATTTCTAAGCGGCGTCTCGCCCTTTTTGTTTTTAGCGTTTATGTCGCCGCCTTGCATGATGATCCATTCGATTAAATTTGCGCCCATATACACATAGGGCGAGTTTGGGTCTTTTTTCTTGATATTTTTGTCCGCATGAAGCATATGCAGTATCGTGTTGCCGTCTTTGTCGGTCGCATTTATATCACGGGTTTGGAATACTTCTTTGATCTTTTTTTCATTGCCGTTACGCAAAATTTCATTAAAATTTTTAGGCAACCTTTTACGCCTCCATATTCGCGCCTTATCATAAATGATACTTTCAGATACGTAAGCTAAAACACAGCCTATTGCGTAGCAGATAATGTCCGTCCAATCGAATGTTCCACCAAAAATTATCCGCAATATAGAATTTTGTACGCCTAAAATTTCAAGCACTTTAAAATATTGTGCAGTTTCGATAACTAGAAAGAGGGCAAAGATTGCGAGCGCTAAGGCTTTAGGCGATAAATGGTATGAAATTATGCTAATTGCAGCCCTCACGAATGCATAAAATAAAATGGCTGCCATAATGCCTTCAAAGCCACTATTTGGACCTGCAACAATGTAAATTGGAATTGCTAAAATCACAAGTTTTGCCGCGGCGTCTCCATAATCGCACTCGCTTGTTTTTAGTTCGCTTAAAATTTTATCTTGCAACTTTTTCCTTTTAAATTTACTCGTCAAATTTTACATTCGTATACTTAAATTTAGTCTGTTCATTCAGCAGAGCGGCGGGCGTAAATTCACAGATGATTTATCAGGCTCGCGTTATATGCGGCGCCAAAGCCGTTGTCGATATTTACGACGCTAACGCCGTTTGCGCAGCTGTTTAGCATCGCTAGTAGCGCCGCCAGCCCGCCAAAGCTAGCCCCGTACCCCACGCTGGTGGGCACCGCGATCACGGGCACGCTAACAAGACCCGCTAGCACGCTAGCTAGCGCGCCCTCCATGCCCGCCACCGCGATCACGACCTTTGCGCCGCGTATCTGCTCTAAATTTGCGATCAACCTGTGCAGCCCCGCCACGCCCGCGTCGCTAAATTTGCGCACGTCGTTGCCTAAAAATCTCGCCGTCTCGTACGCTTCCTCCACTACCGCGCCGTCGGCGGTGCCTGCGGAGACTATCGCGATGTAGCTTTGCGTGAGTGCGGGCTCTTTAAATTTGACGCTGATGACGCGGCCGCGAACGTTAAACTCCGCCTGCGGTAAGATTTCGCGCAGCCGCTTGAAAACCCGCTCGTTCGTGCGCGTGATTAGGATATTTTGCCGCCTTGCGCCGATCGCACCAGCGATGCGTAAAATTTCATCATCCATCTTGCCCTCGCCGTAGATCACCTCGCCCGTGCCGTTTCGCAGGGCGCGCTGAGTGTCGATCTTGGCGCAGCCCACGTCCTCGTATGGGTAGTTTTTTAGGTATTTTAGCGCCTCTTGCTCGCTCACGCGGCCGCTTTTTATCCCGGCAAAAAGCTCTAAAATTTCATCCTCTCTCATGCAAAACATCCTCTCTAAGCCCCTTCAGATCGAGCGTCACATCGGCTGCACCCAGCATAACGAGCTGTCTAACGACGCTTTTAAATTTAGCGTCGTTTAGAAAGTCCCGCATGCTAGCAAAGGGCATTTGCAGCTTTATATTTTTGCGGTCGCACCGCGCGCGGACGTTTGCGTAACCGCTTGCGATGAGCAGATTTTCCGCGGCTTCTATCAAATTTAGCTCGCTCTGATCGATCTCGCGTCCGTGCGGTAGGCGCGTTAGCAAGCACGCATAGCCGGGCTTTTCGGCGGTGGGTAAGCTTAACTCGCGCGATAGCTCGCGGATCTCGGATTTGGTTAAATTTATTAGCGGCGAGAGCACGCCTAGCTCCTCTTTGGCTTTGAGCCCCAGGCGGTATTCGCCCAGATCGTCTCGGTTCGTGCCGTCTGCGACGCGGCTAAATCCAAGCTCGCGGGCGTGCTCGATTAGACGCGAAAATACCGCCTTTTTGCACAGATAGCAGCGGTTTTCGGGGTTATATTTGATCCCCTCTACGACGCCGAGTTCTAAAATTTCGTGTCGGATGCCGTAAAATCTAGCAAATTCCACGGCTTCGGCGATCTCGCGCGAGGACATGTAGGGCGATCTTATCGTTATACCGATCGCTCGCGCACCCAGCGCGTCGTGCGCCACTCGCAGTAGCAGAGAGCTGTCCGCGCCGCCGCTAAATGCGACTGCTAGCTCGCCCAGCCCGCGCAGATCAGCCTTTAGTTTTTCTAGTTTCGTCATAGATTTTCAGCGCCTCTTTTCGCACCAGATCTATCGTAGTGCCGTGCGCGAGCGCCGCGGCCTTACACTCGTCAAATTCCGGCTTTGCCTTTTGCGTTTGGCAAGTGCCGGAAATTTTAAGCCCTATCTCGCCGAATTTCGTCTGCACCCGCGCAAATTCGCGCTTTAGCTCGGTTTTAGCAACCTCTACCTCGCGAACGCCGATCGCCGTCGTGTGCGTAAATATAAGATCCTTTAAATTTTGCGCGTCCTGCTCGCGGCACAGCGCGTTTAGCTCAAGGCCCATGCGCCCCTTTTTCATAAAAATAGAGCGGCTAAACACGTCCAGCGCGCCGTTTTCGCGTAAAATTTCGCACGCAAAGGCAAAGCTCTCGGCATCCATATCGTCGATGTTCGTGGAGATCAGAATTTGCTTGCAAACTGCGCCGTAGCCGGTTTTTTCGCTTAAATTTGACTCGCCGCTTTCATCGTTCAAATTTTCATCCGCCTCGCAGATCATCGCGCGAAGTACGTTTGCAAAGCCCGCGGCGTCTTTGCTACCCGCGCCGTAGCCGATCTTTTCTATTTTAAAGCTCGCGCCGTCCGCAAACTCATCCGCACAAGCCTTTAAAATCGCCGCTCCCGTGGGCGTAGTCATCTCGAAATTTGTGCGTCCGAGGCTTACGGGCACGCCTTTTAAAATTTCGCAAACGGCGGGTGCCGGCACGCTAAGCTCGCCGTGATCGCAGATCGCTACGCCGCCGCCAAGCTCGATTTTGGAGCTTAGCACGCGCGAAACGCCGAGTTTTTCAAAAAGATACTCAAAGCAGATCGCCGCGCCCACGACGTCCGCGATGCTATCGATCGCGCCAAGCTCGTGGAAATGTACCCGCTCTACGTCCGTGCCGTGGACTTTGGCCTCGGCCTCGACAATGGTGCAAAATATCGCGCCCGCTCTTTGTTTGCAGCTTTGGCTTAAATTTGAACTCTCTAAAATTTGTCTTATATCGGCGTAGCTTCTAGCGTGAGGCTGCGATTTTAGCGGCACTACGTCGATTTTGGTTGCGGCAATGCCGTTTTTTAGCATGTTTTTGCGCACAAGTTTAAATTCGCCGGC
>NZ_CALIJA010000092.1 GCF_938017615.1 uncultured Campylobacter sp.
TTTTGCCTCGCTTTACCGATAATTTAAGTTAAGCTTGTAAAATCGCGCTCTAAAATCATATCAAAGGCTCTTTTATGCGTAGAAATGGCAATGGAACGAAGCTTAAAATTTTAATATCCCTTATTATAATATGCGCTTTGGTTTATGGAATTTTTAGAATTTTTACCTCGCCGAAATTTGAAAAAAATCCTCCGCAAATTGCGCTGGAAAATGAAATTTATTGGAATTTAACCTCGCCTTTAAAGATTAAAATTTCAGACGATACCGGCATTAAGCTCGTTCGCGTTAATTTAAACGACGGAGCCAGCACGATACCGCTACTAAATGAGGAGCTGAATGTTCCGCAAACGACGCTAGAGCTTGCCGTGCAATTTCCTAAAAATTTGATGCTTAATAAAGATAAAAACTACAAGCTCGAGGTTTTTGCAAACGACATTAGCTCGTGGAATTTTGCGCAAGGAAATAAGAGCGTAAAAACGGCAAATATAATAATAGACGACAAAAAGCCCGTCATAAATATCATCAATCAATCCTATAAAATCACTAAAGGCGGTAGCGCTGTAGTCGTATTCTCAGCTAAAGATGAGCGCCTAAGCGAAGTCTATGTCAAAACCAACTATGGCAAAATTTTTAAAGCAATTCCTTTTGTAAAAGAGGGCTATTATGCGTCTCTCGTAGCGTGGCCTGCAAATTTAGAGGAATTTCGCGCAGAAGCGGTCGCCACTGATCGTGCAGGCAACGAAAGCATTTCGCAGATCAAATATTTTTATCAGGATAAAAAATATAAAGTCTCTACTATCAAGCTAAATCCGGGCTTCATTAACGGCAAAGTAAGTGATTTGGCTAGCCAATACGCGCAGAATTTTAACTCGATGAGCGATTTGGAGAAATTTAAATTCGTAAACGAAACTCTGCGTAAGAAAAACGGAGATGATCTGCACGCTGCTACTAGCGCGGTGCACGAGGATAAAATAAATGGATTTGAGCTAAAGCCTTTTTATCCGCTTGCTAAAGGCGCAGCGGTAGCAAGTTTTGCCGATCATCGGATATTTTTTATGAACGACGAACAAGTAAGCGAGTCATGGCATATGGGGCTTGATCTAGCAAGCGTTGCAAACGCCGATATCAAAGAGAGCAACTACGGCAAGGTAGTTTTTGCGCAGGAAAACGGAATTTTCGGATTAAATTTAGGAATTTACTACGGCTTCGGCTTATACGGCATATACGGACACTGCTCGGCGACGCAGTTAAGCGTCGGCAGCGACGTAAAGCCGGGCGATATTCTAGCACAGACGGGCTCAAGCGGCTTTGCTTTCGGAGATCATCTGCATTTTGGCATCGTAGTTCAGGGTGTGGACGTAAGACCCGAGGAGTGGATGGACCCTAAGTGGATGAAAGATAACATTACCGATGTCTTAGAATCGTCCAAAAAAGTAATAGAAAAAGGTAAGTAAATTTTAAAATTTTCGCTATAATGCGCGGGTTAATGAAAACGAGGATAGAAATGAGACAGACAACGATAGCTAAGAAAGTCCATAACGTCGGCATCGGGCTACACAAAGGTGAGCCTATCAGGCTTACGTTAGAGCCTTTAGAGGCAGGCAGTGGAATCGTATTTTATAGAAGTGATCTTGGCGTTAGTTTTAAAGCCGAGCCGAAAAACGTCGTAAATACGCAGATGGCGACCGTCGTAGGAAATGAGAAGGGCTATATATCAACAATAGAGCATCTAATGAGCGCCATTAATGCCTATGGTATCGATAATATCCGTATCATCGTCGACGCTAATGAAATTCCTGTGATGGACGGAAGTTCGGCGAGCTTTTGTATGCTTTTGGACGAAGCAGGAGTAAGAGAGCTTGACGCGAATAAAAAAGCTCTCATCATCAAGCGAGCTGTGGAGATTCGCGAGGGAGATAAGCTCGTGCGCTTAAGCCCTAGTAAGAGTCCGAAATTTGATTATACGATTAAATTTAGCCATCCGCTCATCGGCACTCAGCACCATGTTTTTGAATTTAGCAAAAAAGCCTATCTTAAAGAAATTTCGCGGGCGCGCACGTTTGGATTTTTAAAAGACGTGCAAGCGCTTCGCTCCATGGGGTTAGCTCTAGGCGGCAGCTTAGAAAATGCCGTCGTAATCGATGAGAACAAAATTTTAAATCCAGAGGGTTTGCGTTTTGAAAACGAGTTCGTCCGCCATAAAATTTTAGATGCGATCGGCGATCTTGCGCTCGTAGGTGCTCCGATTTTGGGCGATTATACAGCGTTTGCGGGAAGCCACGATCTAAATCATAAACTAACTTTATCAGTTTTAGCCGATGCTAAAAATTTCGAGCTAGTAGATCTTACCGCCGAGGTTGTGCGCGAATATCAAAAAGTCTTTGCTTAAGGCTGCAAAATCAAAGAGGTTGAAATTCTAATTGCTGCTCTTAGCGCTCCATGCTTACTCGGCGTTTATGAAAACGGCGCTAAGATAGCGGAATTTGCAAGCGCCAAAGACGAAAAAGCCGATAACTTCCTGATCGCTAAATTTAGCGAGATTTTAAAAGATTACAAAATCAAAGATCTCATCTACGCAAATACTCCCGGCAGCTTCATGGGTATGAAGGTAAGCTACGTGATATTGCGCACGCTTAGCATCGCCCTTGATGTGCCGCTGTACGCGATCAGCGGCTTTGAGCTAAGCGGCTTCGGGCCGATCAGAGCGAATAAAAACTTCAGCTACGTTTACGATCGCGGCGAAATCAAAATGAAAAAATGCGCCCCCGCCGCACTATCTTTGCCGCAGGATTTATCGGTTTTAAATAAAAGCGATGATATACTTCCAAATTACATCATAGAAGCGGTTTAGGAGAGAGCTTGATTATAAGAATTCCTGCGACGAGCGCAAATTTAGGCCCCGGTTTCGACGCGCTCGGCCTTAGCCTAGGGCTATTTAACGAAGTAGAAATTACCGAGCAGAAGTTTTTTTGCGTATCGCTTAGCGGTGAGGGCAGCGACAGAGCGTGGCTTAAGAAGGGCAACGCTTTTTTGAATATTTTCAATGAAATTTACAGAAAACTAGGCGGCGGGCAAGAGATAAATTTTAAATTTGCTTTTCACAACAACATCCCGTTTTCGCGTGGGCTGGGCAGCAGCTCGGCCGTGATCGTAGGCGCCATCGCAAGCGCTTATAAAATTTGCGGGTTTGAGATCGATCGCGCTAAAATTTTAAACACGGCGCTAGAATATGAAAACCACCCGGATAATATCGCGCCCGCAACGCTCGGCGGCTTTGTCAGCAGCGTCGTGGACGGCAAGACGGTTCGCACGCAAAAATGCGAAATTTCGCAAGACCTGCAAGCCGTCGTCGTCATCCCTGATACGCCGATGTCTACGAGCGAATCTCGCGGCAAGCTGCCTAAGAGCTTTTCGATCAAAGATTGCGTTAGCAACCTCTCGCACGCGGCATTTCTGACCGCTTGCTTTATGCGGCGCGACTACGACAGCTTGCGCTACGCCTGTATCGACAAGATGCATGAGCAGGTGCGTATGGGCGTGCTTCCACAGCTTTTTAAGCTGCGCGAGATCGCCTATGATAACGGCGCGCTTATGAGCTCGCTCTCGGGCAGCGGCTCAAGCTTTTTAAATTTAGCCTACAGATCCGACGCTGCGAAGCTTAAAGACTGCCTTAGCGAAAATTTTAAAAACTTCCGCGTCGAAATTTTAGAGATCGACAACGGCGGCTTTAATATTGACTAAGAAAAATAAAGATATAATCGCATGAGCGAACCGATTAGGATGTGCGTTATTTGCAAGGGGCGCTTCGCCAAGCGCGAACTCCACGCCTTTTTGCAAAATTTTAAAAATATAAGCTCAAACAGACAATTTTATATTTGCGACGGTTGCATAAATCAAAAAGAGAAAATTTCAAAATATCTATCTAAATTTGCGTCTAGCGCAGATTTGGGACATATCAAGGAGAGGGTTTTAAATGGGTGTTCTGATTAAAGATATCGCGGACGAGCTTGGATACGCAAGCAAAGAGATAATCGAAAAAGCGCAGGAGATGGGTTTTAAAAAGGTAAAAACCGCGTCGAATAAAGTAAGCGAGGAAGAGGCTGCCGCTATTTACGATTATATCCAGACGGGAATTTTGCCGGGGAAAAAGTCAAAGCCCGCAAAGAAAAGCTCCGAAAAAGCGCAAGAAGATGAGAATAAGCCCGCTAAAAAACAGAGCGAAACTAAAAAAACCGCTAAAAAAGAGAGCCCTAAAAAGGCGGAAAGCTTAAAAGCTTCCGAATCCAAAGAGTCCTCGCAGATCGCCAAAGAGCCTAGCAACGAAAAAGCGCGTACGCAAGAGCCCGAGGTAAAAACCGAAAAATCTCAAAATCAAAAAGAAGAAATTTTCTCCGCCCCGCAGGATAAAGAGGAGAAGCAAAACGCCGCCTCAAAGCCCGCTCCGGTGCAGATAAACAGCGGCGATAGCATTGCTAGCGAGAGCTTGCAAAAGCGCCGCGGCTTAGTCATCGTAAAAAAGAAAAAGGAAGTTCAAGCCCCGGCGGCACAAGATAGAACCGAGCCTAGGCGCGAAAAGATAAGTGCGAGCCTAGAGGCGATCTTCTCAAACGCTGAACTAAATTTGAAAAAGAAAAAGGTCGAAAAGAAAAAAGCCCCCGCGGCTAAAAAAGAGGACGCCCTTAAAATCGACATCATTCCTGATCACGAAATGGCCGATATCGTCATTGAGGACGAAGACGTCGTGGTAATGCCCGATTTCACCGTCAAACCAATTCAGACCGAAAACCGCACCAAAAGTAAAAACCAACCTAATATTTATCGCGCCTCGCAGAATCAAATTTTTAGTAGCGAAGGCAGCATAAGTCGCGGCGGTCGCAAAAAGCATAAAAAAGCCCCTCGCGAGCAGGGTAGCGAAATCGTAAGCTCTGTAAATATCCCAAAAGAGATCCGCGTCTATGAGTTCGCCGATAAGATCAAAAAGCAGCCTAGCGAGATCATCGGCAAGTTATTTGCGCTCGGGATGATGACGACGAAAAACGACTTTTTGGACGAGGACGCGATAGAAATTTTAGCAAGCGAATTCGGTATCGAAGTAAATATCATCGATGAGGCGCAGGAGTTTGATTACATCAAAGCTTACGAGGATAGCGAAGGCGAAGAAAATTTAATCGCTAGAGCGCCTGTCATTACCATAATGGGACACGTTGATCACGGCAAAACGAGCCTGCTCGATTATATCCGAAACTCTCGCGTAGCAAGCGGTGAAGCGGGCGGCATCACGCAGCACGTAGGCGCGTATATGGTCGAGAAAAACGGCAGGAAGATCACCTTCATAGACACTCCGGGCCACGAGGCCTTTACTTCGATGCGCGCGCGCGGAGCCGAGGTCACCGATATCGTAATCATCGTAGTGGCCGCAGACGACGGCGTCAAGCCTCAGACCAAGGAGGCTATAGCGCACGCCAAGGCCGCAAACGTTCCGATCATCATCGCGATAAATAAAATGGACAAGCCTAATGCTAATCCCGATCTCGTAAAAACTGGGCTTGCAGAGCTTGATATAATGCCTACCGAGTGGGGCGGTAGCTACGAGTTCGTGCCGATCTCCGCAAAGACGGGCGAGGGAATTGAAAATTTATTAGAGATCGTGCTTTTGCAGGCCGATCTTTTGGAGCTAAAAGCAGATCCTAGCAAGCAAGCTAAGGCAACCATCATCGAAAGCTCCCTTCAAAAGGGGCGCGGCGCGGTTGCTACTGTCATCGTGCAAAACGGCACTCTACACGTCGGAGACACCGTCGTAGCTGGTATCGCATACGGCAAGGTGCGTGCGCTTAGCGACGATAAGGGCAGGGCGCTAAAGCAAATTTTACCGGGCGAATGCGGCGTTATCATAGGCCTTAGCGAGGTTCCGGGCGCCGGCGAGACACTAATTGGCGTTTCAAGCGATAAGGAAGCGCGCGAGTATGCGAGTAAAATTTACGAGCATCAGCGCCAAAAAGAGCTTAGCAAATCGACCAAGGTCACCATCGACGAGCTAAGCGCCAAGATCGCCGAAGGCTCGCTAAAAAGCCTACCCGTGATCGTCAAGGCCGACGTCGCGGGCTCGTTGGAAGCTATCAAAGCAAGCCTTGAGAAGCTTCGCAACGACGAGGTCAAGGTCGATATCATCCACAGCGGCATCGGCGGTATCACGCAAAACGACATCGCCTTAGCAAGCGCCAGCGAAAACTGCGTGATCTTGGGCTTCAACGTCCGTCCTACGGGCGAGATCAAAGAGCTTGCCAAGGAGCGCGGCGCGCAGATTAAGACCTACAACGTCATCTACAATCTAATCGATGATATCAAGGCGCTTTTGGGCGGTCTTATGAGCCCGATCATCAGCGAGGAGGCCTTGGGCCAAGCCGAGATCAGGCAGGTCATCAACGTGCCTAAGATCGGGCAGATCGCGGGCTGTATGGTTACCGACGGGCTCATCGCTCGCGGCGCGAAGATCCGCGTCATCAGAGAGGGCGTCATCGTTTTCGAGGGCAACGTCAGCTCGCTCAAGCGCTTCAAAGACGACGCCAAGGAAGTCGCCAAAGGCTTCGAGTGCGGCGTAGGTATCGAGGGCTACGACGATATGCGCGTGGGCGATTTTATCGAAAGCTACAAGCAAAAAGAGGAGCAGGCTACGATTGATTAATGCTCGCGGAATTCCGCGCGGGCATTCGCTTCGTTTGCACGGCTTGCGGCTAAATTTTAAGCCTCGATCGCGCCTTGAAATTTTATGCTCGCAGAATTTGGGCGTGAAATTTCGCCTTTTAAATTTAGCAGCGGAATGCGCGAGCAAGGCTTTAAATTTTGTCGGTTTCTGCGCGAGGCTTTGCCTTATAGCTTCAGTTTTGAAATTTTAATGTTTAGACTTTTTTGCGACGCGACTTTGCGATCAAATTTTAAATTTACGCTGCTTGCAGGTTACGAATTTTCCGCGCGACTTAAATTTTAAATTTAATTGCAAAGTTGAAATTTTAAAGCGGCAAAATTTAGATTTCGCGCAACATCGAAGCGTTTTTAAAATTTAAGATAAATTCTAAAGCGACGCAGTGTGGGAAAAATAGCAGCGCGGCGGGCAGTGCGATTTAAAAATGACGCTGCAACGATGCGAGGTTCTGTAACGGGCGCCAAGACAGTAGCGGATACGGTAAATAGCGACGCAGTAAGCGAGCGTAGCGCAAAGAGGGTGCCACCGCGCGCTGTATTATTGCGCCGTCAAAACGGCAACGGTATAGCGCCACGGCGAGCAGAATACGGCGTAGAATAGAACTGTGCCTTACGCGGAAATATTTCTGTTGTAGCGGTGCGGCTATGCGATGAGATTCTGTACGTAAACCATGAAATTCTTGCGCGATCTGCGTTTTAAATTTAAGCGCGAAGTGCGCGGGCTAAAATTTAAAAGCAAAATTTCAAAGCCGATATTGCGCCTTTTAAAATTTAAAAGCGAAATTTTAAAAAGTGCGGCGCCGCTCGCAGTACCTGCGCGCAGCAAACCGCTCGGAATTTAAATGGGCGCTCCGGCGCATCGCAAGCCGCGTCAAATTTAAACAGACCGCGTCGCCGCAGGACGGATATTTCGCCATGTCGAAGCGAGATAAAATTCTGCGTTGTCGCCGTGCCGAAGCGAGATAGAATTCCGTGCCGCCATAAGATAGACACGAGAAAAATTCTATGTCGCCGCGATATGGACGTAAGATAAATTTTTATGGCAACGTAATAAAATTTCGCGTCGCCGCGAGACGGACGCTCCACTGCGACAAAGCAATAAAATTCCGTCATCGCAAGACGCAAAATAAAATTCCATCGCCGCGCAATCTGCGGTGATTTAAGATAGTGAGGTAAAGATGAATCCGACCGAACTCAGAAGACTGCGCACGCAAAGCGTGCTAAAGCAGCTCATCCCCGAAGCGCTCGCGAGCCTTGAGGACGAGCTTTTGCGCGGGCTGTGCGTCACCGACGTGGAGTGCAAGCGCGGGCGCTACGACGCGTTCGTATATCTGGATAAAAACGCCTTCGACGAGCGCGAGCAGGAATTCGTGCTCGAAAAGCTCGGCCGCGTGGCGAGATATTTGCAAAACTTCTGCGCCGAGGCGGAGGGCTGGTACCGCTGCCCCGCGTTTCACTTCAAATTTGACGACCGCTTGGAGTATCAAAACAAAATGGACGATCTTTTTGACAAAATAGAGGAGGAGCTGCGCAAAAATGGTTGATTTAGAGGCTTTGGCGCGCGAGTGCGGCGTGCAGCTTTACGACGTGGAGGCGGTGAGCGAAAACGGCAGAACGATCTACCGCATCAGCATCACAAAAGCGGGCGGCGTGGGCCTAGACGATTGCGAGCGGCTATCGCGGCTGCTCTCGCCGATTTTCGATGTGGAGCCGCCGCTTGAGGGCGAATGGACGCTGGAGGTCGGCTCGCCCGGGCTTGAGCGCAAGCTAAGCAAGCCGCAACATTTCGCAAACTCCGCGGGCGAGCTGGTGCGCCTAAGCCGCACGGACGGGCAGAAGCTAAGCGGCGAGGTGCTTGGCTGCGAAGGCGGCGTGCTTAGACTGCGCACGGACGGCGGCGAGGTAAGCGTGCGACTTGACGAGATCAAAAAGGCGCGAACCTACGTGCAGTGGTAGCGATGTAGATTTTAAAGCTCTGCGCGCAGCTTTGAAATTTTGCGAATGAGGCTTTAAAATGTGTCGCACTAGATTTGCTGGTTTGAAATTTTGGCTTGGAATTTCGAGGTTTAAATTTTAAAATCGCTTTTGAAATTTACGGCTCTTAGCTGCTCTTAATCTCTCGCGGCACTCGGCGCAAAATTTTAAATTTCCAGCGCCGCTTTGCTTGTTTTGAAATTTTATCTTACGCCGATAAAAGGTAATTTTTCACGCTACTAGGCGGCGCTTTAAAATTTCACGCTGCGCCGCTAAAAGATAAGTTTTGCGTGATGCTTGCGCGTTGCTTTGGAATTTTACGTCGCGTTAAAAGGCGGCTAAATTTAAAATTTACGCGCTGTTTTGGATGCGATAAAATTCCACGCCGAAATTCCGTCCGTAAATTTTTGATACAAAAATTCCTGTGTCAAATTTCGCTTTAAAATTTTGCCCGCAGAATTTCAAGAGGCTAAATTCCGCCCATAAATTTACGCTTTAAAACTCTGCGGGCGGAGGTTTGCGCGCCGCTCATTTGATAATTGAATTTCGCTGGGCGGCGCGGATGTTTGCGACTATGAAGCGGAGATTCCGATCGTGGCTAGCAGTACGGGCGAGGTCATGAGCCCTACGATCGTAAGGATCCACGCTAATATCGCTATTACGAGCGAGGCTTGCTTTTTGACGGCTTGATAGGTCGCGGCGATCGCACACAAAAACGCAAGCGGAACGAAAACGATCCCTAGGAAAAAGATCCCTAAAATCGCGAAGACTATGGAGAGTATCCCAAGCACGTTTGATTGGGGTTGAACGGTTGGTTGTTCAGACATTTTAATCCTTTGAAAAAAAATTATTTAATTCTCCCCCCCCCCCCCCCTGAATTTGAGCTGAAATCAAGCCGCGACTTTTGAAATTTAATATTCGCGCCCGATTGCGGTTTTGCCCTAGCACTCCATTAGAATTTTACTTCGCAAAATTAGCGTTTGCGCGCGCTATCGATACGCTCGTTCGCGCGATAGGCGAAAATTCTTGGCGTGCGAAACGGACGCCGCAAAATTTACGATTTAGGATAAAATTCTAAAACCTGTGGTAAGATTTCGCAGTTTTGTTCCCGCGCGGAATCTTGCTCCTATGCATACGGCGCGCGGCTTGCACTCTGATAAATTTTGCGCTTAAAGCAGGCTTGTAGCAGCAAATGTATTTGGAATGTGAGTCGGCGAACCGGTACGGCACGGGCGAGCGTAGGCGGGCAAGCGGGTTGCGTCCGAGGCGTAATCCGTTGCGGGCATACTAGGTTGCCGACTAGCCGCAATTCGGCTAAGCAAGCGCAGCGGAGCGGGACAATTTAAATTTTGGATCTTGTATGAACGACGAATTTTACATGGATTTGGCGCTGCGGGCTGCGTGGCGCTATCAGGCCTTGACGCTACCCAATCCCGCCGTGGGCTGCGTGCTTCTGGATAGGGGCGGCAGGGTTCTTGGCATAGGCGCGCATAAAAAGGCGGGCTTTTTGCATGCCGAGGCAAACGCCGTTTTTGCCGCGCTGTGCGATCTGGACGCAAATTTCGCGCAGGATTTTGCTCGCGAATATGCCCGCGAATTCGGCGTTAAATTTCAAAACTTAGAAGCTCTAAAAAGCGCGCTTTTGCAACCGAGCTTCACCTATGATTTTATCTTAAACCGTCACGGCGGGCTTTTACGCGGCGCTTGCGCCTACGTCACGCTCGAGCCCTGCGCGCACCGCGGCAGGACCCCGTCTTGCGCCGAGCTTTTGGCGCAGCTCGGGCTATCGCGCGTGGTAATCGGCACGCGCGATACGAACGCGCAGGCTGCGGGCGGCGCGGAAATTTTACGCCGCGGGGGCATAGAGGTGAAATTTGACGTTTGCCGTGCCGCGGCGACGGAGCTTGCGGAGCCGTTTTATCTGGCGCGCGAGGGCGGCTTTTGCTTCATCAA
>NZ_CALIJA010000093.1 GCF_938017615.1 uncultured Campylobacter sp.
TACCGGAAAACCTTCGCGAACCTTAAAGCCTGCGACCGATTTTTTTGCATTGACGATCAGCGCTTTTTGGCCTGCGATCAGCGAGATAGTATCGGCCATATTTTGAAGCACTTTTTGATCTTTGCTCGATTCGCCCGTTCCTACGCTGATAACGATCTTTTCAAGCGCTGGGATAAGCATAGGATTTTTTATATCAAATTCTTTCTGCAAAGCAGCTCTGATGGAATTAGCGTATTTATCTTTTAGTCTGCTCATAATCAACCCTCTACCAACGCAACGTTTGAAATATCCATAGGCATCTCTTTACTTGTAAAGCCGCCTTGCGGATTTTGCTCGGTTGGTTTGATAGCCTTTTTAGCCATTTTACAACCCTCGACGATAACTTGAGCTTTTTTAGGAAACACTGCCTTGACGGTGCCTGTTTTGCCCTTATCGTCACCTGCGATGATCTTTACTTGATCGCCCTTTTTAATCTTAAATTTTACTGCCATTATAAAACCTCCGGAGCCAGCGAAACGATCTTCATAAAACCGCCGTATCTGACCTCTCTACCGATAGGACCGAAAATACGAGTGCCGATCGGCTCTTTTTTTGAATCCAAAATAACGGCTGCGTTCTCATCGAATCTAATTAGAGAGCCGTTGCCTCTGTGCAACTCTTTAGTCGTACGAACGACTACGGCTTTTACTACTTGACCGCGCTTGATCTTGCCGTTAGGGAGCGCTTTTTTTACAGAGCAAACGATGATATCGCCGATTGTGGCGTATCTTCTTTTGCTGCCGCCCAAAACTTTAATACACATAAGTTCTTTTGCGCCGCTATTATCAGCTACCGCAAGTCTGGTAAAACTCTGTATCATTATTCAACTCCTGTTTTCAAAACCGCTTTTAAGCGAAACGATTTTCTAGCGCTTAGCGGTCTGCACTCGATCGCAGATATGGTATCGCCGATCTTTACGACGTTGTTCTCATCGTGGATCAGATATTTTTTAAATCTTTTTACGATCTTTCTATATCTAGGGTGCATAACCCTTCGCTCTACCAAAACGGTAGCTGTTTTATCGCCCGCCTTCTTTACGACTACGCCTTGAATTTCTCTTTTAAATGCCATAACCTATCCTTATTTCGCTTTAATAGCGGTGTTGATTCTAGCGATATCTTTTTTGATAGCGCGAATCTCGTTAGGATTGCTTAGCTGCATAGTTTTTAGCTTTTGTCTAGCCGTAAATAAAAGCAACTTACTTTGTTTCAACATAGAATTTAGCTCAGCCAAATCTTTATCTTTCAAATCAGTATATTTCATTTTCGCTTTCCCTACTTACGATTTTCGTTTTAAAAGGTAGTTTATGAATCGAAAGCATAAGCGCCTCTTTAGCAACCTCTTCGCTAACGCCGGTCATCTCGAAAATGATCCTGCCCGGTTTTATATTCATTACCCACTCTTCTACGCCGCTCTTACCCTTACCCATACGAGTTTGTAGAGGTTTTTTGGTAAGCGGTTTGTCTGGGAATACCTTAATCCAAATTTTAGCTTGACGATTTACGAAGCGCGTCATCGCGACACGAGCCGCTTCGATCTGGCGAGAATTTACCCTACCCGCCTCTACCGCTTTGATACCGAAATCGCCAAACGTCAAGGAATTTCCTCTCGTCGCGTAGCCGCGATTGCGACCTTTCATCATCTTGCGGTATTTTGTTCTTTTTGGCATCAACATAACTATTTACCTCTTCTTGGTCTGCGTGTTTTTTTAGGCGCATCATCGGTCTTTTCGGCCTGGATGCCTTTTTGTAAAATTTCACCCTTAAAGATCCAAACCTTAATGCCGATATTACCGTAGGTCGTATGCGCTTCGGCAAAGCCGTAATCGATCCTAGCCCTTAGAGTATGAAGCGGAACGCGTCCCTCCAAATACCATTCGGTTCTAGCCATCTCCGCACCGCCCAAGCGACCTGCGACGCAAATTTTGATTCCCTTTGCGCCTGCTTTTTGAGCGCCTTGGATGACCTTTTTCATAGCGCGGCGGAATGCAACGCGGCGCTCTAGCTGCATAGCTACGTTTTCCGCAGCCAAAAGTGCGTTCGAGCCTACTTTGCGCTCCTCTTTGATATTAATGGCTATGTCTTTATTGACTAGCTTAACGACTTCGCTTCTTAAATTTTCAACCTCGCCGCCTTTTTTGCCGATGATGATGCCCGGTCTTGCGGCTACGATCGTTACGCGAATTTTCTTAGCCGTTCTTTCGATAAGAATTTGGCTAATTCCCGCATAATAAAGCTTAGCTTTTAAAAATTTACGGATCTTGTAATCCTCGCCGATACTCTCGGAAAGCGTCGCTTTAGAAGGAAACCATCTAGACTCCCAATTTCGATTAATTCCTAATCTTAAACCGATCGGATTTACTTTCTGTCCCATTTACGCTTCCTTCTTACTTGGTTTTGCTACTTCGACGATGATGTGTGAAGTAGGCTTGCGGATACGGCTAGCCGTACCTCTGGCGCGTGGACGAAATCTCTTAAGCACCGGACCTGCATCCACTCGGCAGCTCGTAACTACGACCTCTTCAGGCTCAAAGCCGCCGTTTGCGACCGCGCTTGAAATCGCCGTCGCGATATATTTCGCACCGCGATTAGGCGTAAATTCCAAAGTAGCAAGGGCAAATTCCGCATTCATGCCTTGAATTTGTTTTGCGATAAGTCTTGCTTTTGTCGGCGAAAGGCGAACAAATTTAATAGTTGATCTACTCATATTCTATCCTTACTTGCCGATCTTTTTCTGCACGGAGCCTTTGTGGCCCTTGAAAGTGCGCGTAGGAGCGAACTCGCCTAATTTATAACCGATATGATGCTCGGTGACGTAAACCGGGATAAAATTCTTTCCGTTATGAACGTTAAACGTAAGTCCGATCATCTCAGGCACGATCGTGCTTCGTCTCGACCAAGTCTTGATCGGTTTATTATCGCCGGCTTTCTTTGCCGCAACGACTTTTTTCATTACGTGATCATCTACGAAAGGACCTTTTTTTAGCGATCTAGCCATTTTTATTTTCCTTTCCTTCTTGAAATTATAAGCTTATCGCTCGCTTTTTTATGGCGAGTTTTATAGCCCTTCGTCGGTTTGCCCCACGGAGTTACCGGATGGCGGCCGGAATTTTTCTTACCCTCGCCACCGCCGTGTGGGTGATCGACCGGGTTCATTGCAGAACCTCTGGTTTGAGGACGGATACCTCTGTGACGATTGCGTCCGGCTTTACCGATGACGACGTTTGCCCACTCTTCGTTACCCACTACGCCGATACTGGCCATACACTCTGCGAGCACTCTTCTCATCTCACCGCTAGGCAGACGTAAAATGACGTATTTTTCCTCTTTACCCATAAGCTGAGCATAGCCTCCTGCGCTACGTGCCATTTGAGCACCTTTGCCAGGTTTTAACTCAATATTATGCAGGATGGTTCCCACAGGGATGTTTTTCATCTTCATCGCGTTGCCAGGTTTAATATCTAATCCGCCCTCGGCAGCGGCTACTACGTCACCCACTTTAAGATCGTTAGGCTTGATAATGTAGCGCTTCTCGCCGTCTGCGTATGAGATCAGCGCGATACGACAGTTGCGATTCGGATCGTATTCGATCGCCTCGACCTTGCCTGCAACGCCGAATTTATTTCGCTTAAAATCGATAATTCTATAAAGTTTAGCAGCTCCTGCTTGTTTATGGCGGCTGGTAATGCGGCCGTTATTGTTCCTTCCGGCTGCGGCAGGAATTTTAACAAGCAAGCCTCTAACGCTAGCTTTTGCAGTGATATCCTCGCTGCTAAGCCCGGTCATAAATCTTCTACTTGGAGTATACGGTTTATAAGTTTTAATCGCCATTTTACGCCTCCGCGCTTTCTAGGCTTACGCCCTCAGGTAGTTTGACATAGAATTTTTTCACATCGTTTCTGGCGCCCATTTTACCTCTAAATCTTTTTACTTTGCCGTCCTGTCTTAAAGAATTTATCTTTAGCGGAGTGATCCCGAAATAGTTCTTCAAAACGCTCTTTAATCCGTTTTTCGTAACCGACGGGCTAGTTTGGATAACGACCACGCCGTTTTCTTGAAGACCGAGAGACTTTTCCGTATAAAGGATCGTTTTGATATCTGTTATATCTGCCATTTTAGTCCTCTTTCACTATTGATTCAAATGCCGCTTTTTCGAATACGACCGAGCCGTAAACTGCAATTAGATAAGCATTGACCTCGCTTGCATCGACGACATAGCAATTCTTAAGATTTCTATAGGCCAAAAGAGTTTGTGCGTCTAGCTCGTTTTTAACGATCAGCGCATCTCTAACGCCTAATTTCTTAATAAAATTTGCCGCGTCTTTAGTTTTGCCGCTTTTTAGCTCCAAATCATCGAAGATAAAAATTTTACTCTCGTTTGCTTTCTCATTGATAGCAAATTCCAGCGCAAGGCGTTTTTGCTTTTTATTGACCTTCTGCTCGTAATTTCGCTCGTTAGTCGGACCGAATGCGACCGCGCCGCCTACCCAGACGTTAGTTCTGGTTGAGCCCGCACGTGCGCCGCCGCGACCCTTTTGTCGCCATGGTTTTTTGCCGCCGCCGCTAACCTCGGCGCGAGTTTTAGCGTTAGCCGTATTTGCACGAAGCGAAGCAAGGTAAGATTTGACGTACAAATATAGATTGTGCGAATTGACCTCCGAAAATTTCGCAGGAATTTCAATTTCGCTTGCTTTTTCTAGTTTTTCGTTAAGCACGCTTACTTTACTCATTTTACTATCCTTATTCTGCCCATTGCGCCGTTAAATCCAGGAACCGAGCCTTTAAGCACTAAAATTTTGTTCTCGGCATCAAAGCTTACGACTTCGTTTTTGGCAGTGATCGTTTCGTTTCCAGTGTGTCCCGCCATCCTCATACCAGGCTGAACGCGACCGGGCCACTCGCAGTTGCCAATAGAACCAGGCCTTCGGTGGAAGCGGCTACCGTGCGCTGCAGGACCGCCCGCAAAGCCATGGCGCTTAATAACGCCCTGATAACCTTTACCCTTGGATTTAAAGCTTACTTTGACGATCTTGGCTTCGCTCAAAACATCTAAATTTTGATCGCCAAGCTCGGCATTTTCTAAACTTAAAGTCGCAAATTTATTAAATTCCTTGCTTAGGCTATATTTCTTTTGAATTCCAGCGATAGCTTTATTATACGCTTTGCCCTCTGCGTAGGCTACGATAGCTTTTTTCTCATCGCAAACTTCGCAAATTTTGGTATTGATAAGTCGTAAAAGCGTCACGGGCGTGCTGCTCGTGTCGATCGTCCTACTCATACCTATTTTTTCTACAATATATTCCATTGTTTTACCCCTTATTTGCCCATCGCGTGAACTTCGACGTTGACTTCCGGAGCCAAATCAAGCTTAGTTAGCGAATCAACCGTATCTGGCGTAGCCGCTACGATGTCTAGCATACGGGCGTGAATTTTCATCTCAAACTGCTCTCTGGAGTCTTTATTTACGTGCGGAGATCTTAAAACGGTGTAGCGTTTAATCTTCGTAGGCATCGGCACGGGACCTCTGACGTCCGCACCTGTTCTTTTTACGGCTTCAACGATAGCCGAAACTGTGCGATCTAAAACTCGATGGTCATAAGCCTTGAGTTTTAACCTAATTTTTTGCATCACTTTTCCTTAATAAAGAACTTGTCGCAACGCGCGACCCTTTGTTTCAAACAAAAGATGCACATTATATAAAAGCGCTCCAGCTTTGTCAAGAAAATAGCCAAATTTTATGGAAATATTTCCTTTTAATAAGGAAAATTTTAAAATATCCACTATGAATGATCTGAAATTTTTTTACGAAAACCCGCCGGAATTTATGGGCTTTATTCCGCGCAAAAGAGGTATCGGCTCGCCTAAAACCATAATCTACGGAGTGCTAAATTCCGGCAAAAGCGCCGTGCTGAAAAATGAAATTTCAGAACTTAAAAAAGATGAAATTTTGTACCTAAATTTAACCGATCTACGCCTTGAAGAGGCGGTAGCGAATGATGCAATTTTTGCAGCTAGAAATAGCGCAGGCGATACAAAGGCTAGCGAAGTAAACGAGCATGAAATAAGCAGAGAAGCTACGCTTGGCGCGGATATTTCGGATATAGATAAATTTTATCGCGCCGCCGCAAAAAATACAGATACAAAAAACGTAAGCGCAGGCAGCTCAAACAATGCAAAAAATGCGGAGTCCGATGGCGCAAAAAACAGGAGCGAGAATTTCTTCCGCGAGATCAAGGAATTTTTGGCAGCCAACGAGCAAATTTCATCGCTTTTTTTAGATAATTTTAGTAGCGCTGATTTTGAAATTTCATCGCTTCAAAGCTTCGCCGAGGGGCTAAATTTAAAGCGCTTTATAATTTCTACTCGCGATAGAGAGTTGGTCCTGCCGGGCTTTGAGCGGCTTGAGCTTTTGCCGCTTTCGTTTGAAGAATTTATCGCCTTCGACAAGCGTCACAACGAGATAAACTCGATGATTTCGGCGTTTTTAGCCCAAGGAGATGGCGCAAAAAACCCCTTCATAACCCCCGCTGAAATTTTAGAATTCGAGCAGAGGCTGCTTGCGGCAAACTTTAGCCGCACGGAGATTTTAATCCTCAAAGAGTGCCTAAGCTTCGTTCACACCGCATTTAGCGCAAATAAAATTTACACCGCGCTAAAGCCGCGCATCAAGATCTCCAAAGACGCCGTATACGGCACCATCGCTAAACTTGAGCGGGAAAATTTCATCAGATTTTTAAGCAAAGCTGGCGAGCCCGCGCGCGCAAAAAAACTATATTTTTCGCATTTTAATATGCGCGAAATTTTAACAAGCAAAAAGGACTTCTCGAAAAAATTTGCCAACGTCCTTTTTTGCGAGCTTTTAGGACTAGATACGCCGATTTTTTACACAAAAGAGCTGGATTTTTACCTGCCTGCTCTAAAGATGGGGGTCCTTGTCATCCCATTTAGCGACGCGGACATTATCTTTTTAAAATTCCGCAAAATCTTAAGCGCGCTCAAGAGACTCGGCATCTCGAGCTTAAAGGTCGTTTCTATGGCAAACTCCGGTAGGCTCGAGATTGAGGGTATCCGCTGCGATGTCGTGCCGTTTCATGAATTCGTACTTAGCTTCTAATTATTGACACTTTATATCATAAAAATACAAATTTTATGATATAATTTTGGCAAACCCATATCAATTACGCAAGGGAAAGCCGATGATCAAATTAAAAGACAAACTCATTTATGAAACGCTAAAACTGGTCGAATCGCAAGGCGAAGATGGGCTTTTGTGTCGCAATAAGCAAAGCGATGCGGAGTTTATGAGTCCCGTAAACGAATTCGCAGCTGCGAGTGGGCGCAACTACACATCGATCAAATCGACTCTTGACATAATTCATAAAAACTGGGGCTATCTGCAGCGCAAAAGCATTAAGGATACGGGGCTTGATGCGGGCAAGGCGTCGAAGATTTTCATCTACCGCCTATGCGAGGCAGGGCGAAGCTTTATCGAAAAATACGAAAAAGCGCTCGTCCAAAACGCCGACAAATAGCCCAAAATTAAAAATTTTAAGCGCCAATTAGATAGAATTCTTTAATTTCACGTAGAGCGACAGAATTTCATTTTTATGCGACTCGCCTTAAAAAAAGGAGATGAAAATGCTGGATTTTATAGTAAAAATGTTCGCATGGAAAGCTGAGTGGGAGGTAAAAAAGGAATATGACAAAGAATTTGGCGATCTATCCTCCATGCGCTCAATCTTGCACTTTATAATACTTCTTGTCATACTTGGCATTTTGATTAAATTTCAATTAAGCGTATGAAAGATACATTTTTAGACATTGCACTCGTTTTATTCGGCATCGCTATGCTTGTCGCAATACGACAAAAATCTTTGTCAAAATTTATAATTTTTGTCGTGATTTTAACGCTCGCCAGAGAGTTAATTATCAGGCTTTATGCCTAGCTTTGGCGAAACCGATGCGGATGGAATTTAAAATTTAAACGACAAAATGACGGCGCGGCGGAATTCGGCGGGCGCAAATTTTAAATTTCGCCGTAACCACACTATGCTTTTATCGTCGTTAGTAAATTCTACCGCGCTTCAAGAATTGTCGTATCGATCAATCTAGCTTTTATCGTCAATGACAGAATTTTACCCGCAGCGAGGATTTGCGCTTGATGCCGCGCTTTCTGCTATCAGTGGCGGAATTTCACTTGTGCGAACACGGCGGATTTTTTGCGGTGGCAGCAAAAATTATAAACCAAATGAGCGGGTTAGAGCGTAAATTTTATAATGCTATAACGCTTAAATTCCGCAGAAGCCTAAATTAATGCGATACAAATTTGAAATTCAAGCAAAAATTTTAAATTTAGTAGCAAAATTCCACACGCCTAAATCTTAAAATTTTATTTCATAAAATTCCGAAATTTAGGAATTAAATTTTGCAGTGAAGCGACAAATTTTACCTCAAAATTAAAATTCTCACACAAACCATGCCCTGTAAATTCCAAAATTTCATCATCATAAAATTTTAAAATTCCAATGTCGTATTGCAAATCTATTATTTTATAAAACGGAGTGAAAAGCGAAATTTTGTATAAATTACACTCGAAAATTTGACGAATTCTCGCGCAAACTGGCTCGAAATTTCGCCCTGCCTACTCCACGTATCCAATAAATTCGCCATCGAAAGTATGCCTAACGTCGCCGCGAAAGTAAATTTTGCCTCCATCCCCTAAGCGCAAATTTAGCGTTTCACCGCTTGCGGGTATCACGCGGATGTCGGGAGTTAGCCCCATATTTTCGACGCCTGCGATGAAGCATGCCGCCATCCCCGTACCGCATGCGAGAGTTTCGGCTTCTACGCCACGCTCAAAGGTGCGCACCTTTAAAATTTTACTTGCGAGGCGGCTTTGAACTAACGCATAATTAACGTTAGCGTTATACTTTTCACGCAGATCGCGGGCTAGCGCGGCGTCGAACTCATTTAAATCGCTAACAAAAGTTACTAAGTGCGGCACTCCTGTGTTATAAAAATACCACGTTAGCCCTGCCTCCTCAAAGCTTTCGCCCAGGCGCTTAGGATGAGTTAACATTACCTCGACGTTAGCTACTAACGCGTGAGCGTTAGGGCGAAGATTGAAAATCTCACCGAAGCTTACATTACGTAGCTCGCCGCGCATGCTCTCGCTCAAATTTCCGCCGAAAATACCGAAAATTTCACCGCTAATTACGCCTGCGCCGCTTAGGAATTTCATGCTTTGCGCGGCCAAAAAATTTTCATACGCATACATGCATACCGCTCGCGAGCCGTTGCCGCACATATCGGCGCTACTGCCGTCGCTATTATAAAATTCCCACTCAAAGTTTATCCCCTCGATACCGTTAAACTTCGGTAGCACGATGATGAGCCCGTCAGCGCCTACTCCATCGCGCCTATCACATAGCTCACGCGCTAGCTTGGATCTATCCGCCTTAACTGAATCCGTAAATATTACGAAATCATTTCCGCTCGCATTATATTTTGAAATTTTCATTATCTACCTCGCAAATTTTTAAAATTACTAACGCTCACTAACGCTTTATTAAAATTTTACTTATATCTAAATTTAAGCGTATCGCTTATTCCTAGGCTTTACTAAGACTCAATTTACTAACGTATCTTCTTTCGTGAGCCCATTTTGTTATGCGTTTTTCGCGCTTGATGTTAGAGCCTCTCATCTCATAGTCTCCAAATGCTCGCAAGCATCAAATCTTCCGAGCTTGCAAGCTCTTTCATAAAGCTCGCGTGCCCTCTTTTTATCTTTCGTCACGCCCCAGCCCTTTTCGTATTGATACGCTAAATTTGAGCAGGCTAGCGGCTCGCCACCATTCTCGCACGCCTCGCTAAAATACTTCGCAGCAAGGGCGTGATCCTTTTGCCCGCCGTCGCCCTTAAAATACGTAACGCCCAAATTTACGCACGAATCCATGTGCCCTTGCTCGCAAGCCCTTGTAAAAAATGTCCTGGCCCTGTCCACATCTTTTTTCACGCCTTCACCGAGAGCGTAGCTAAGCCCTAGGTTATGGCACGCCTCTACTTGCCCCATTTTGCAAGCCTTGATCAAAAGCTCGATCGCCTTTTTCACGTCGGGATAGACGCCGAGTCCCTTTTTATAGTTGTATGCGAGGCTCGCGCACCCCTCGCTGCTATTTTTATTGCAGGCGTCGCTGAAAAGCTCATTCGCCCTCTTACGATCCTGCGCCACTCCCTGCCCGTCGTTGTAGAGCAGCCCTAAATAGACGCAGCCCTTCTGCTCGCCGAGCTTGCACGCCCTGTCGTAATAGCGCGCAGCCTGCCTAAAGCTTCTATTTGAGTCGTATGCGTAGCCCAAATTTGCGCAGTCTAGCGCGTTTTCCTCGCCGCCTGCGTCGCAGTTGCGCTGCAGCTCATTTATCACGCGGTTTAGTTTTTTACAATCCATCTCGCTCCCCGCGGCGCAGCCTTTTCTTAGATCGTCGATCTCCGCCATAGCGCCCGTCGCAAACAGCGCGGAGAGCAAAACCGCTCGCGCCGTAAATTTCAACCGCTCTTTAAGCGGCGTGCTTTTAAAATTTTGAAATTTAGCGCCACTTTGGGCGCGACTGCCGATCCTCATCATCTCTCCTTTATTTTTAGTCTCATCTCGATTTGCGTAGAAATTTTACGAGCTCTCGCGCAAAGGGCTAAATTTTATCTTTTAGCTCTTTTAAAAATCTCTCCACCGCGGCTTTAAGCGCGGCAAGATCGCCGCTGTTATCTATCACAAAATCCGCCATAGCGCGCTTTTGCTCTATATCAGTTTGTAGCTCCACACGGTGCTTTGCAGCGGCATGATCTAGCCCGTTTCGCTTCATCACGCGCGAAATCAGCGTATCTTTAGGCGCATAAACGACTGCCACTTTATCAAAAAACTCAGACCTCTTGCCCTCGAAAAACAGCGGAATATCAACGAAATAAAGCTTTCCTTTCGCCTCCAAAGCCTGCGCCTGCGATAAAATTTCAGCCGTTATCTTCGGATGCAGCAGCGCTTCTAGCTTTGCAAGCTCCGCGGGGTCTTTAAACACCAGCTCGCCTAGTTTTTTGCGGTCCACAAAAGCGCAAGAATTGGTCAAATTTTCCTCACCTCTGCTGGCATCAAATTTAACCTGTACGTCTTTTTGCACAACGTATTGCGCGCCGAAAATTTCAGCCACCTGCGCGGCGCAGCGATCCAAAATGTCATGCGAAATCTTATCGGCATCGATAATCTCAAATCCGCGATCACGAAGCAGCTCGCAAACCGCACTCTTGCCGCTACCAATGCTGCCCGTGATGACGACTGCGTGTTTAAATTTCAAGGTGAGCCTTTATAGCGTTTTTATTCGATTTTAGCTAAAATCTGCGAAATTATACCATCTTGGAGGATAAAATTTGATAAGCTACAAAGACGCGGGCGTCGATATAGACGCGGGAAATGACTTCGTAAACGCGATAAAACCGTTCGTCAAAGCCACGCAAACTCCGCACGTTTTAGGCGGTATCGGCTCGTTTTCGGGCGCAGTAAGGCTGCCCGCAGGCTATAAAAAACCTGCGATCCTAGGCGCTACCGACGGCATGGGCACAAAACTGCGACTAGCGATCGACGCGCGCAAATTTGAGGGCGTGGGGCAAGACCTCGTCGCAATGTGCGTAAACGATCTCATCTGCAACTTCGCCGAGCCGCTATTTTTCCTCGACTACTACGCGACGGCGAAGCTTGAGATCGCGGATGCCAAAGAGGTCGTAAAAAGCATCGCCGAGGGCTGCAAACTCGCCCGCTGCGCGCTGATCGGCGGCGAAACGGCAGAGATGCCCTCGATGTATGAGAAAGGCGACTTCGACCTTGCGGGCTTTGCAGTGGGTATCGCCGAGGAGGACGAGATCGACCGCAGCAAGTTCGTGCGTGAGGGCAACGTACTCATCGCGCTTCCTAGTAGCGGACTGCACTCAAACGGATTCTCGCTCGCGCGCAAAGTGGTCGCCGAGCTTGGGCTAAAATTTGACGACAAAGTGGACGGTCGCGCGCTCATCGACGTGCTTTTGAAGCCTACAAGAATTTACGTTGGCGACTTTTTAAATTTAAAAGATAAAATCCACGCGCTCGCACATATCACGGGCGGCGGCATCGTGGAAAATCTGCCGCGCGTATTTCCGGAGGGGCTGGGCGCGAAGATCGAGCACACCGCGATCCGCACGCCTGAGATCTTTAAAATCATCGCGCAAAAGGTAGAGCCTGCCGAGATGATGAGGACGTTTAACATGGGCGTTGGTATGATCGTCGTAGCTCCGAAGCAAAACGCTAACTTCGTGCTCGCTAACACCGACGGCTACGTCATCGGAGAGGTCGTAAAAGGCGGGGGCGTGCAGTTTGCTTAAATTTGAAGCGGTAAAATTTGCCGCTTTTTGCCAAAGCAGAATTTATGCTTAGACTAAATTTTTAAGCCGGTATTGCTACTACCTCCGAAAATAGCGCCGAGAATTATTATATGATAGGCCTTGCGGACGACAAGTACGACTATAAGAACTATCTGCTTTTCCAAAGACCGATCAAGCTCGTGCGGTATGAGGACGCAGACGCGCCGCACAACGGCTTATACGCAGAGTGCAATGGCGACGTATGCTATAACGGCTGTAAGGCGGTGAAAATCACTAGCGAGCTTATCGTTTTTGAAGTCCAAGATAACGCCATCGCCGTGGATATCCGCGACGTCAAAATTCCCAAACGTTTCATTCAGTATTGCAAAGAAATTTTCGGCGATCTACTTAGTATCGAGGGGCAAATTTAAATACGCAGCGGCACGCAAAAGCAAATTTCGCAATCACAAATATAAAGCCGAGATTAAAAATTTAACGAGCGAATTTTTAGATAGCGCAGGATAAGAGCGTTTAAGCAAAGCCATTAAACGCGATGAAACTTCGTGCCGGAGTAAAATTATTGCGAGATTTGCGCATCAAATTCGGTGCAAGTATTATGTGGCAAAATTTACCCTAACAAACATAGCTAAATTTCACGCTCGATCCGCAGTCGTCTGAGCTTTAAATTTGGACGCGCCACTTGTCGCCGCCACCCTCTCACAGCGAGCCCCGCGGACTTAAGAGATGCAAAACGATCATCTCGCTATCCGCGCAGCCGATTATTTTTTAGAAAGGCTAATCGCTAGCGCACCCACACTGCCGCCTGCCTTTTCGAAAAAGGGCGATCGCTCGCCCCTTCGGTTTAAATTTTATCTATGCGCTCGCGCCTTATTTTGCAAAATCTAAAATTTTAGTGATATTTTCGCGGCTGTAGAGCTCCGCCATATTCCACGCCTTGGCATTTGCCTCGGTTACGTCTATGACCTCATCTAGCACCTTGCCTTCGATGCCAAGCTGCGCGAGGCTAGTAGGCGTGCCGATCTTATCAAACCAGGTCTTAAGCGCCAGGGTGCCCTCATCCGCACTTTTAAGGCCGAAAATTTCACGCGCGAAACGCTCAAACGCGCTTAAATTCCTATCCTTATACCACCTCATCCACGCAGGCATTACCACGCTAAGACCGGCTCCGTGCGCGCAGTCCACGACCGCGCTCATCGCATGCTCGATCATATGGTTCGGATAACCGAAGCCGCCCACGCCCACGTAGGTTAGTCCATTTAATGCCATCGTTGCAGCCCACGCAAACTCGGCGCGCGCATCGTAATCGCTCGGGTCTGCGAGCAGGATTTCGGTCGTGTGGATGACGGTTTTGATGTTGGCTTCGATATAGGCTCGCACGATGTCCGGATGGACGCTAGCGGTAAAATACCCCTCGATGCTGTGCGCGATGACGTCGCTCGCGCTATATACGAGATACTCGCGGCTGACGGTTGCTTGCAACTGCGGGTTTATGACCGAGACCTTCGGGTATAGACATGGCGCGCTAATCGCGTATTTTTGTTTAGTCTGCTCCTTGGTCACCACGCCGCCGCAGTTCATCTCCGAGCCCGTCGCGGCAAGGGTAATGATGTCAAAAATTTTAAGCGCGGCGCTCGGAGTTTTACCGGTGAAAAAATCCCACACGTCTCCCTCGTAGCAGGCGCCCGCGGCTACGGCTTTTGCGGAGTCCAGTACGCTTCCGCCACCTACAGCAAGCACGCTATCTGCGCCAAATTCTTTAGCAAGCTTGATCGCTTCGTTTACCTTGCTTAGCACAGGATTTGATTTTATGCCGCCAAGCTGCGCAAATTCTATACCGTTTGCCTTTAAGCTACTCTCCACGACGTCCATCAGACCGCTCTTTCGCACGCGCTCGCTACCGTATAGCACGAGAGCTTTTTTCGCGCCCGCTTCCTTCATGTATTGCCCGATATGCTTTTCTTTATCCTTGCCGAATTCTATCCTCACGGGGTTGCAAAAACTAAAATCTGTCATCTTCTCTCCTTTAAATAAAGTTGGCTAAATTATAGCCTTTTTTAAAATTTTGCGGTAGCACGATGGTCCAAATTCCTTGCCCAATCGTGCAAATTTAAGTATAACCCGCGTAAATTTAAAAGAGCTTAGATGAACAAAGCAGATAAAATTTTAAAAGACGCCGCAAAGATCACGGCGAGCTGTATCTCGCCCATGGATACGTTCAGACGCCCATGCAAGCGCTTAGCTTCTACTGCCAAAACGAGCCCTCGGACTTTCGTGAATATCTACGAACCTAGCGCGTCCTTGTGCCTGCGCGACGGCAAAATGGTGGAATTTAGCGGCAAGCAGTATCGCTACGATACGCAAAAATTCCCACTTTGCGCAAGCGACCTGCCGCTTTTGGGGCGAGTAGAGCACTGCCCGTTTCTATCGGTAAGCATTAAATTTCAAAGCGAGGACATTCTTGAAGCGCTAAAGGTGATAGAGGGGCAGAGCCACGCTGGCAGACTTAAAAGCAGCCTATACTTCGGTGATATGGATTGCGAGATTGCGGACGCCGTTTCTAGGCTCATATCTTTGCTACGGCGAGAGCCTGCGAGCCTAAAGCACCTCGAGCGTTTGGCGATAAAAGAAATTTTATACACGCTGATCTTAAGCGGCGCTGAGGGATTTCTCAGCCGCTTCGTCATGCAGGGCACAGCGGAAAACTATATCGCGCGTGCAATGAGGGAAATTAAAAGCCGCTTCAAAGAGCCGATCAACATGCGCGAGTTGGCGGCCGAGCTCGGCATCAGCCCGTCGTCGTTTTATCATAATTTCAAAAAAATTACCACGCTAAGCCCACTTGATTTTCAAAAGCGCATTAGACTACAGGAAGCTAGATATATCTTGCAAAACAGCAATAGCACGGCTTCTCAAGCGGCCTTTGACGTCGGATACGAAAGCCCGTCGCAATTCAGCAGGGAGTACGCGAGGATGTTTGGCATGCCACCTAAAGCTCACGCGCAGACGCTTCGAGACTAAGAAGCGGGTAAAATTAAAACGGTCGGCTTGGATGAGCTTCGGCAATCTTAAAAATTTTATGTCGAGCGTAAGCCGAAATAACTACGCAATAAAGTAGCATCCGCGACAGAAACAAACGCCTGGTAGAAAAATAGGCACGTCATAAGAGGGGCAACCAAGACACAAGAGAATAATTGCGTGCAGTATGGCTAACACACTGTAAGGGGGTATCACACTACAAGAAAGCTGGCCTATACCGTAACGATAACTGCCCCCCTGCTTGCTTGCTGCTACGCTAAAAGTCATTGCCCATCTTGTTGCTAAATTTTATAATTTCAATTGCGCAGCGTTTTATCACGCGACCTGCACAAGCAGAATCAAGTCAACCGAAACGTTTTAAATAAATTTAAATCAAGCTAGAATAGAAAAAATTTTCTTAAAAATAGCTATTTTAGCATCATGAAATTTCATAAAAAATTTATTTATACCGATAAAAACATAATTTTTAATATACGTCTAATAAGCAAAATAGTAATATTTTTACGATATTAAATTTCAGCGAGAAAGGAGAAAATATGGAATTTTTAATGGTTCTGATGTTTTTCGTCGCAGGTCTTTTGTTGTGGTTTAGACCCGAGAAAAAGCGCGCGGTTATGGGCTTTGGTATCGCGGGTATCGCGATACTCGTCATCATGATGGCGTGGGTGAATAAATTTGCCGTCGTACCTATGGGAAATTTTTAGGAGCGAGCAATGAAAAGTTTGCAAGATAAAATGCCTCAAAGCTTCATTCGCGGCGCCGAGATTTCTGCGGGCTGGGGCGAAGATGAAAGGCGATTTTTCAATCTTTTTGCCCTTGCCGCCCTTGCCCTCATCGTCCTACCCGTAGGTATCGCGTGTTTGGTTTTGGGCTTTGGCATGGGCGATAGCCCCTGCATCATGTGCTGGCACGAGAGATTTTGCATGGTCGCGATCTCATTTATGGCCCTATTGATCGTTAGATACGGCTTTACAGTCAAATACCTAGCCGCAATCCTCTTTTTAGCATGCCTCGGGCTATACGACGGCTTTTTGCACTACAGCCTCGACGGTACCGGCGGCGGCTACCTCGACATCAAGCAGGGCTTCGGGCTTGAAATTTTAGGCGCGCACACGCAATTTTGGGTCGTAGTGGTGCATTTTTGCGTCATTATCTTTTTAGGCGTGATTTTGCTGCTAGGCAAAAACGTAGGCAAAATAATGCAAAAAAGCGAAGAGGGCGCATACGGTGCGGTTCTGCCGAGCTTCGCGCTAGGCAAGATAGCCGTGGCAGCCTTTGCGATCATCATGGCTTTTAACTGCGTGCAGGCCTTTATCACCGCAGGCCCGCCGCCCTATCTAGCCTCCGCGACGCCTTCGCGCATGAGCATCGATCCGTCAAAGTGGTTTTGGGAGCTTGATCACTGGGAGGAAACCGAAATTGACTTCCGCGAAAACTGGAATCCAAAACTACCGAATTTACCGAAGTGAGGTCGCGATATGAGAAAAATTTTAACCTTAACCCTTTTGTGCGCTGCACTGGCGCTAGGCGGCGAATTTAATCTAAATCCTGCGGACGGCGCAGTGACAAATTTAACACCATTACGTAAAAGCGGTGAGATAACATTAAATTTAAACAACAATAACCCAGTCACGGGGCTTGACTACGACGCGGCAAGCGGAAGCTTCTTGCTCGGCACGCTAAAATTCGAGCTCTACGAAATGGACGGCGAGCTAAAAACCGTAAAAAGCTATCTACGAAGCACGCCCGATTGGATAATGCAGATGGAAGAAACCGTCGCGGCGAGCTTTTTTAAAGGCTCGGTAGGACTCATGGGCTATAATAAAACCTATGAGTTTTTCAAGCCCGCACCGAATCAAAGTAAAGAGGAAGCGAACAAGGCGTGGCGCTATCTGCACGACGGATATGAAAATTTCACGCTCGATTTCAAGGACCGCTACTCCACCGTGCGCGCTAAACAGCAGTTTATCCTCTCGTGGGATCACTCGGATTTCTACGGCGAGTTTTTCGTCGCTAGCGTGCCCGACGACATCAAAGCAAGCTGGAGCATAGCGAGCTTTAGCGATGCCGACAATCTGCTCTCGAGCGAATTCGCGCCGAGTTTCGATGAAGTCCTCGGCGTAAAAGATGGCAGAGACATAAGCGACTACTACGTCACGGGCATGGATGCGCAAGGCGAGTTTATTTATCTGCTTTCAAAGCAATACTCAAGCATCCTAAAACTCGATCCGCGTAGCAGAAAGATCGCGGAGGTTTATAGCTTTGAAGGCGCGAGCGATGCCCATGCACTCGCTATCAAAGAGGGTAAATTCTACGTCGCGTCCAGAGAAAACGGCGTGAATAAAATTTTTATTTTCGAGAGGTGAATTATATGCAGCTTTTATTTCATAAGACTAAAATTAAGCGAAATTAAAGCTATAAAAAGGGAAAATTTTACATAACAAATGGGCGTTTGTATATAAATTTTTTGGGCGTTTTACTACAATAATATCAATTTTAGTCTATTATAAAAATTTACCAGAAGGATAGTTGACATGGATGTATTAACTAAAAATATGGCATTAGAATTTTTAAGAAAGTCTTTGTTAAATAAAAATATCTCTTTTAGAGAAGGTCAATATGAAGCTATTGATGCCGTTGTTAACAAAAGAAAAAAAGTTTTGGTTGTACAAAAAACAGGATGGGGAAAAAGTATTGTATATTTTATTTCCACAAAATTTTTAAGGCAATGTGGTTATGGATTAACTATAATCATATCTCCACTGCTAGCGCTAATGAGAAATCAGATAGAGTCAGCAAAGAAATTGGGGCTCAATATTGCAACAATAAATTCATCAAATATAGACCACTGGAATGAGGTAAAAAGTAGCATTTTAAGCGATAAGGTAGATGCACTCCTTATTTCTCCAGAAAGACTAGCTAACGAAGATTTTATGCAAAATATTTTAGAGCCAATTTCAGGAAATATTGGATTGTTTGTTATTGATGAAGCACATTGTATTAGCGACTGGGGCCACGATTTTAGACCAGACTATAAAAGAATTGTAAATATACTAAAGCAAATTCCTGAAAATACTCCCATTCTAGCCACAACCGCTACTGCAAATGACAGGGTTATTGAAGATATCAAAAGTCAAATTAACGGTATTTTAATAATGAGGGGTGATTTAAAAAGAGAGAGTCTTAGCCTGCACAATATAAGACTACCACATCCGTCTTATAGGTTAGCTTGGCTTGCAAAATATATTCCTTTATTTAAAGGTTCTGGTATAGTATATGTTTTGACTCAAAGAGATGCAAAGATCGTTTCAGACTGGCTTAATGAGAATAATATATCAGCAAGTCCTTATTTTAGTGATGTTACCAATGATAAATTTGAAACTAGCGATGCCTATAGGGAGTTTTTAGAAGATCAACTTATTAATAATAATGTAAAAGTTCTAGTGGCCACATCGGCACTTGGAATGGGCTTTGATAAGAGCGATATAGGGTTTGTAATACACTATCAAGCGCCAGGGTCTATTATCGGCTATTACCAACAAGTAGGTCGTGCAGGTAGAGGGATTGACAATGCATATGGGATCTTATTAAGCGGACACGAGGATGATGATATACATGATTTTTTCAGAAGATCATCTTTTCCAACCAAGGAAAATATTGATTTGATATTAGAATGTTTGGAAAGAAGCAGCATGGGTTTATCTATAGTTGAAATCCAAAAGGAACTCAATCTTACTCAAGGCGAAGTCGAAAAAACTCTAAAATATCTTAGTGTCGAACCAATGTCACCAGTGATAAAAAGAAATTCAAAATGGTTTAGGACACTAAATAAGTATTTTTATGATGAAGAAATAAAAAAATTTTAGAAATAAGACACTCGGAATGGGATGAAATTCAAAAATATTTAGACACCGAAGAGTGCTTAATGTCGTTTTTACAAAAAGCACTAAATGATCCAAGCCCTCAAAAATGTGGAAAATGCGCCAACTGTTTACAGCCGATAGGTAGTGATTTTTCTACTGATATAGGTTTAAAGGCAGCAGAATTTTTAAGAAAAAAATATATAGATTTTACTCCTAAAAAACAAGTAAGAGCTGACGCATTAAGCACTTATGGAATAAGAGGAAAAATTCCCGAAGTATTAAGAGCAGAAAATGGGCGTATTTTGTCCAGATGGGAAGACGCAGGCTGGGGAAGAATTGTTGCTGAAAATAAGCATAACGGAAAATTTTCAGATGAGTTAGTTAATGCATTTGTTGAAATGGTTCATGATTGGAATCAAAACTTTTCTTGGGTTACATGCATTCCATCACTAAAGCATCCAGTTTTGGTTCCAGAATTTGCACAAAAGGTTGCCAATAAACTAAATTTACCTTTCATACAAGCTATAAACAAAATAAAACAAAATCAAGCTCAAAAAATGATGAACAACTCCTATCATCAGGCAAAAAATCTCGATGGTGTTTTTGAAGTAGGCAATGGTATACCGAATGAACCAGTATTATTAATAGACGATATTATTGACTCTGGGTGGACCATAACGGTAGCTGCCATGCTCTTAAAACAAAAAGGCTGCGGGAATGTATTTCCTGCTGCGCTTTCAACAACAGGAAAATTATAATGAAACAACTAAGCTTAAATTCTCAGGCAATCATACTGCTTACGGCCTACTTTAATAAAAACGATAAACCTCTTACTATAACCGAATACTCTAATTTAGCGACCTGGCTTTTAAAATACAATATGACGCCAGCAGATCTTTTAGCAACAAATAATATTGATATTTTGAAAGAATACGAAGGCTCGAAAATTATACAAGATAGAATTTTATCTTTGCTTGATAGAGGAAATGCTATGGCATTATCATTGCAAAAATGGCAAAATTTCGGAATATGGGTTATAACGAGAGCAGACGAAGAATACCCAATAGTACTTAAAAGGAAGTTGGGGCAAAAATCTCCGCCTATTTTATATGGTGCTGGAGACAAGAAGATATTAAATACTAAAAGTATTGCCATTGTTGGATCGAGAGATGCTTCAATAGATGATTTGGAATTTGCATTTCAGCTTGGAAAAAAAATTGCTTTGTGCGGATATAGTGTAGTCTCTGGAGGAGCAAGAGGAATAGATGAATCTTCGATGTTTGGCTCTATTGAGGCTGATGGTACTACTATTGGAATCGTTTCGGACACGTTAGCGCAAAAAGTCTTATCTAAAAAATATAGAGAAGCTATACAAAATAATAATTTAACTCTTATAAGCCCGTATTATCCAGATACAAAATTTAATGCAGGCAATGCCATGGGAAGAAACAAATACATCTATGTATTGGCAAAAAGCTCCGTGGTAATCCACTCCGGCTTAAAAGGTGGAACATGGGAGGGTGCAAAAGAAAATTTAAAAAATAAATGGACGGATCTTTTTGTAAAAAAGAATGATGATGCAATGGCTGGAAATTCTAAATTGCTTGCTATGGGCGGGATTGAATTGCCAAATTTAAATGATATAGAGTATTTATTGGATTATAAGCAAAAAGATCTGACTACTGATGAAACAATAGAAGAAAAAATTTTAAAATTAATCAATGGTAAAAAAATGACGATAGACGAGATATCAAAAGATATAAATGAGCCTTCAAAGCTTGTAAAAAATGCAATAGAAAAATTATTGAAATCAGGCAATATTGAAAAACACAAAAATCGCCCTTTACGCTTTAGTAAAACAGTAAAGCTGATAGGATTATAAAAAGGTCGAGCGGGTGCCCGACCAGTATCAGAAAGGAGGAGTTAAAATATATAAACTGCGCCGAGTACGATAAACGCTCTTAAGCAAAAGCCGCCCACAAGCACGCCATATTCGTTATAAACACAGCTTTTTGCCTCCTCGCCGCCGTGCGCGCAGACGCTACCGTCCGCATTCACGCTGCAGCCGCGAAGCATAAATTTGCTTCCGCCTAGCAGCGGTAGTGCAAGCCCAAATACGACAAAGCCTATCCAAAACATCGGCGCAAGCGAGCCGCCGACTATCTTAGTTACGCTAGCCATACCCGCAGCCTCGCTTCTCACGCTAGCAAATAGCGCTAGTACCGCAACAATCTCAAGCGCGACTAACACGACATGAAATTTATGCGTGCAGTGGCTTAGCCCGTGCCCGGAATTTAGCGTAGCGGCGGCGTTCGCACTAAGCCCCGTAGAGATCGCGGAGATCGTAAATAAAATCGGTAACCATACGCTAGCCCAAAGCGGGATCGCCTTTACGACGTAAAGCAGTAGCCCCGTATATCCCATCACTCCAAGCGCCAAAATAGCTCCGAGCGTGAGCATCATATCGCAAATTTTACTGCTCTTCTTGATCTGCAAAAGCACTAAAACGCTAACTACGATAAAAAACGTAAGCAAATATGTGCCTATACTCATCATCGAAACCGGGCGCGTGTAGAGCTGTAAAATTTTAAGAGGATTTATCGCGGCGCTCGGCGCCAAGTCAAACAGCAAAAGTGCGGTTCCTACTATTACCGCAACTGGTGCGAGCAGAAAGCCGAATTTATAAAACCTCTCGTTTAATGAGCCCAAAAAGCCCTTGTAAGCCAAAGCCGAGCACAAAAATGCCCCGGCGCCTAAACCGCCTAAAAACAAATAGATGACTATGAGCCATCCCCAAGTCGTCTGTACCATTGTCATTCCTTTAAATTTTTAAAAATTTCAGGATCTTTTAGCGTCCTTTTCAGCGCATCAATCTCACTATTTAGGTAGAGATTTAAAAAGCCCCCAAAACTTTTCCAAACGTCTAAATTCGCGTGCTCATCGCAGCGAGCGGCAAATTTGCAAAACCACTGCGACGGATGAGCGGCGATAAATTCCGCCTTTTTGCGCAGAATTTCGTTAAATTTAGCCTCATCCTCCGCCTTTAGCGCGCTAAAACTTAAAAAATAAAGATATTGCAGCTCGTACCCGATGAAATCGTCGGGAAATTTATCAAGCTGCGCATCCTCGAGCTTTAGCCCAGAGCTCTCGTAAAAGCTTCGCACCTGCATCGTCTTTGCCCCAAACATCGTTTGATAGTCGAAATACACCGACTCGTAAGGCTCGGCTTTAGGGCGCTTAGGACCTACGAAGAGCCTATTGAATTCGTAGCGAATTTCATCAATTAAGCTTGGCTCGCTTTTGCATTCGGCAAATTCGAGGATAAGCTTATGCTCTTTAAGCTTAGGCGTAAAATCCTGCGTCAAATTTAAAAGCTCGTCCAAATTTTCACCGGTAAGAGGCACCAAAAATATCTGCCTCAAAAAGTCCTCGACGCAAAGGCTCTGCTTTAAATTACGCATCTTTTTATCCTTAGTGGATAAACTCATTGCGCTTCATACGAGGATAGAAGCGGATGTTCGGCTTAGTAAAAAAGCGCTTAAAGCCCGGCATCTCTTTCTCCATCCCCGCGCTATCGCTCACGTCGCTATCGACTAGCTTTAGTACGTCGCAAGGGCAGCCCGCCACGCATGCAGGCTCCTCGCCGCGCTCGAGCTTCTCGGCGCAGAGGTTGCACTTTTGCGCTTTGCCGTCTTTGCCTTTGGTTATTGATCCATAAGGACAGGCTACGATGCAGTATCCACAGCCGATGCATTTATCGTGCAGCGGCTGAACGACGCCGTTTTCGAGCTTAATGTAAGCTCCTACGGGGCAGACGTCCATACATGCAGGTTCTTCGCAATGGTGGCACGAATGCGAGATGAAAATTTCCTTTTCGATCTCGTCTTCATGGATGAGTATCATATCGACATGGCGCCAGTTGATGTCGGGGTCTTGGTTGTGATAGACCTGACACGAAATTTCACATGCCTTACAGCCTATGCAAAAGTTGTAATCAAATAAAAATCCTTGTTTTCGTTTCATTTTATGCCTCCTGTTTTGCAGCTTTTTTTACTTCGCAAAAGCTTGCAGTATAGGTCGATCCGTTACCCAAATCGCTCACTCCGTCCGAGCAAAGGATATTTGCTCCCGTGCGAGATTTGGTGACTTTGACCCAGATATTATTCCATGCATAGACGATGCCCGGCTGCATCTGATTAGTCTCGACCGCCGTAAATATCGCCGTGCCCTTTTCATTTGTAGCCTCGACCGTATCGCCCTCTTTGATACCGCGTGCCAGCATATCCTCGCGCGTCATAAATAGCTCGGCATTGCCCTTTACGATGACGCGTTTTAGGATGTAAGGCATATTGCCCCAGTTTGAGTTGTCCTGAAGCTGCGTGCCCGGCGTCATAAAATAAAGCGGATATTTTTTCAAATAATCTTTGCCGAAATTTTTATGCCTTTCGTAGTAATCCCAATCGTCGTCAAGATCGATCACCGGGTGATAGCCTGCGTCCTTGAAAGCTTCGGAGTAGAGCTCGCACTTGCCGCTTTTAGTACCGAATACCAGCTTGTCCTTAGGCGCATAAGGGTAGTAAGGAAACTGATCCTTCATCGTCTCAGGCGTTCTAAACGGCTTGATCCAGCCTACGCTTTTTAGTTTTTCGTAAGTGATATTTTGCTTTTTGGCAAATTCCGTATCCAAAAACCGCCTGCAAACCGTCTCGCTATCCCAGTCGAAGCACTCCTCTTTATATCCCATCGCCTTGGCTAGAGCGTTAAAAAATTCCAAATTCGTCTTGGCTTCGCCCAGCGGCTTGACGCTTTGGGCGTTGTAGCAGACGTAGCCCGAAATTTGATCGTTTTGAATATCTTCGCTCTCCATAAAGGTAACGCCCGGCAATACGTAGTCAGCGTAATCGCAGGTGTCGGTATCGTAAGGATCGATGACTACCAAGAAAAAATCGTCGTCCATCACGCGTTTTTTGATTAAATTCGTATTGGGCGCCGTTACCATCAAATTTGAGTTATAGTTGATACAGGCTCGAATTACCGTATTTATCGGCTTACCTAGATAGGTCGGATTTTCCTTTTGGATACCTTTGCCAAATTCTATATAGCTTATTTGCTGGCGCTCTATCTTTTTGCCTTCCGCGTCTTTCGGCGAAAGATCTGGCATGCAGTTATCGAAGTTAAAGCAGCCCTTTACGTGCACGTAAGCCCAGAATAATCCGCCGCCAAGTTTTGTAAGGCAACCCGTAAGTACCGGCAAGAAAGTAACCGCTCGCACGAGCCTTGCGCCGTTAAAGTGCCTTTGCCCGCCGTCGCCGTGCATAATGGCGGGCGCTTTAGCATGAGCGTATTCTCGCGCAAAAACCTTGATCTGATCGACGCTTGCGCCGCACATTTCAGATAGTTCGCCATAAGTGTAGAGTGAGCACTCATGTACTAGATCTTCAAAGCCGGTTGTATATTTTTCTACGAATTCATGATCATATAGATCTTCTTCTATCAAAAATTTACACACCGCTAGACAAAATGCCGGATCGCTTGAAGGCTTTAGCTGGATAAACATATCGGCTTGGTTTGCGAGCGGAATTCTGATCGTATTTATGACGATGATTTTGCCGCCTCGCTTTTTGACGCGGTGAGCAAATCTAATCCAGTGCACTGCCGTATAGGCTTCGTTTGAGCCCCAGCTGATATACATGTCGCTCTCATCCACTTCCAGCGCGTCTTTTGAAAAATCCGTGCCGATAACGCTCGGCGTGCCCGCATAGCGCGGCCAGTCGCACGGGTTGCGCACAAGCCTCGTAGCGCCGTATTTTTCAAAGAAATTTCCAGGCGCGATCGTCTTTGAGATATGCCCTTCGTTGCCCGAATAGACAAATTCCGTCAGCGCCTCGCCGCCGTATTTTGCCTTGATCTCGGTAAGCTTCGCGGCTATCTCTTTTAGTGCTTGATCCCAGCTGATGCGCTCCCATTTGCCCTCGCACTTTTTACCGACGCGCTTCATCGGATACATTATGCGATCGGCGTTGTATAGATGCATCGCGTAAGTATGCCCTTTGACGCAGACCGTACCTTGCGTTAGAGGGTGCTTCGGATCGCCCTTGATGCTAACCATCTTGCCGTCTTTGATCTCTGCGATCATCGAACAGGCGTCGCGGCAGTTTCTAGGACAGGTAAGGTAGTGATACTCTACGCCCTGCTCGTTTTTATAGGATTTCGGTTTAAAATCCACCTCAAACTGCTCCATACCGAATAGGCTTGGAGAGGCTCCTGCCGTAGCCAGAGCCGCTCCCGCGCCTTTTAAGAAAGAACGTCTTTGCATCTCTTCTCCTTAAATGTGGGCTTTATTTCATATCGTATATGAAAACTTTATTCTCTTTGCCTTCGCGCGAAAAAACATAAAATTTGCCGTCTTTCACCGCAAGCGCTCTTGCGTTTGCCGCTCCGCTAAAGCTATATGCATCCTCAATCTTATGAGTTTGCAAATTTAGCTTTAAAATGGTCGAGAAATTTTTACTCAAAAGATAAACGGCATCAGGCTGAGCGTCGATGCCCGTGACGTAGTATTCGCCTAGGCTCCTGCTCTCTTTTAGCTTTAAATTTGAGCCGATTTGTGGAATAAATTCCTCCAAAATCATCTTATCGTCGCCGTCAAACACCGCCACGCTCCAATAATCCCTCACGTCGTTAGGCACGGACGCAACGATAAATTTATTCGCAGCCGCGTCGTAATCCCAGCCGAGGATATATTGTTGCTTTGCTCGAAGCGTGGAGAAGCGCCCTTTGTTGCCGAGATCGTTTAGCTTCCATTTATCCCAGCCCTCGGTCAAGTGCCTCCACTGGCTATTTTGTTCCTCTGCACTAAGCCCGTCCGCAGGCTCATAAAATACGAAAGTTTTATTAAAGCTTATCATGCCAAGCTCGTTTTTATACCACGTCGCACCTACGGTCGCTTCCATCTCCATTATAAAGTGGCGATCGTGCTTACCGTATCTAAGCGGCTTTAAATTTTCATCCGCAACGTAAAATTCGTTATTTTTCGAAACCAGCGCAAACTGCTTTTTATCTGCGTCGTAGTCTGCTCCCGTAATCGGCGCGTCGTTTTGTAAGCTTAAGCTCACTTCCGCACTCGGCGTACCGAGCTCTTTCACGCCCTCAAGCGCGCCCGCTTTGCTATCGAGATTAAACTCAAATCCAAACGCCAGAGCCGCTAGCGCCGTAAAAATCATCAGCTTTTTCATCTTTTTGCTCCTTAGTTTGGCAGATCCGGAAGCTCCGGATTCCAATCGAATCTAAAATCAAGCGCGCTTTGCCAGTGATCTTTCTCCCAGAACCATTTTGCAGGATCAAGGCTCATCCTAGCCGGCGTACTAGAGCCCAGATACGGCGGCGGACCCGAGACGATGAAGGCCTGTGCGCAGTTTGCGGCGATGATGACGATGAAGATTAAATTTGCGATCTTGCCTAGAGGCAAGTAGCGCAAAAACTCGCCGTATTCGCCGCTCGCGCTCTTTTTCATTATCTCGCCCAAATTTTTGCTACATAAAAATATAACCGCCAAAAATGTGATCACGCAAAAATCTACGACGATGACCCAAAGCTGCGTGTGTGCACCTAAGATTTCAAGTCCGAAGCCCTGCTTTATGTCAAGGTAGCCGCCGAACGTACCGTCAAGGCTATAATGGATAAAGCCGTTGAACATTCCCCAGCAAGCCATTAGCAAAAGCGCTGCGACATAGCCGGGTCTTAGACCGTATCTAAGGATAAAAAGCGCGATAAGGCTGATGGCTATCATAGTGATCCTCTCCGCCCAGCACATCACGCACGGACTATCTCCCATACCAAAGCCCAGTATCAAACAGGCTATGCCGACCGGGAGCGCCACGAGGGCGATGATGGCTAGCGACATTAGGTTAAAAAATCCTCGCTCGGCGGCGGGAATTTGATTTTGTTCTAAATTTTGCATATCGCCCTCCTAAAAGTTGCCTACCGGCACGACGACCCATAAATTTACGTAAAACTCGAGCGCGATCAATATCGCGCAGCCTGCCGCCGCACAGCCCGTAGCTAGATTTTTCCTCTGCGGCTTAAAATATAATATAAGCCCGCTGATCAAAAATAGCGTCAAAATAAGAAATTCCATTTCAAACCGTCCTTTCCTAATAAAATTTAATCCTAAGCATGCGTATTCTTAAAGAAATAA
>NZ_CALIJA010000094.1 GCF_938017615.1 uncultured Campylobacter sp.
TTTTTGAAGTTATTTTTGTTAAAATTAAAATTTAACATTCTCTTTATAGTCGATGAAACAAAGCCTCTTTTTTGTTTTGACGTGATTTTTAGCTCTAAAGTATTAATGTCGTTTAAATCAAAATCCTTAATTTGATCGAGGCTTAGCCCTAGCTCCTTTAAAAGACGGGGGTTAGGATTAGCTATCGTGAATTCAAAGGCGGCTATCGTGTCCGTATCCAGTATCTGCTCTATGCCCTCTTTTCTTGCGATATGTTGCAGAATAAAGCCGTCCAGCTTGTCTTTGAATACCCATTTTATGTATTTTTCAAAAACAGATGGAGAAAAGCCCTCCTGATTATTTTGGTATATGATTATATCGTGTGCAAAATCCCAATATAAATAGCTTTGCTCCAAAAGAGCCTCGTCGCCTCTTAGCTTCAAGCAGCTTACCTCGCCTGTAGTTTCGTTTTTTATTTCCGGGAGATAATCCTTTCTGAGTTTTTGAAAAGAAAAGATATTGTCGTTTATCTTGTATAAAAACGCCTTATTGTCGCCCATATCCATTAGTTGATGATCTAAAGAAAAACCCTCGGCAAAGAAGTCTTTAAACGCATCGCCGTATAAACCTACGTTAAATTTCTTTTCTACCTTATAAAAATAAAATTTTATATTTTTGGTTTTATTCATTTCTAGCCTTTTTCTCAAAACCTCTTAGAATTTATAGAGTACGATCCAACTACGCGCCCTATGATTTCGATGTCTAAATTTTCTTGAATTACTATGAGAGCATAATCTTTGTTGTCGCTAATCAACGATAGATATGGGCGCTTTTTAAATCGTTTGATGAATAATTCGCCGTCATATCTGCAAACATAAATAGCACCCTCTATCGCCTCTTGCCCGTCGTGGCAAAATACTATCAGATCGCTTTCGTGTATAGTAGGCTCCATAGAGTTACCAAAACAAGGAATTATCCCTATCGTGGCTTTTGGGCTTACGTTAAACATTATCCTCAAATCTTCCGGGTTAAACGGGAGCAAATCATACTCGCCTAAGTCGCCGTTTTGAGCGCCGAAGCCCGCCGAGACTACGCCGTTTTTAAAAAATGGAACATAAATCGTATTTTCGCTAGTTGATGAAATTTGCTCTACGTTAGGACTCTCTATTTCATTGTTTAGCCAGTATTCGACGGGATAGCCTGAAAATTTAGCAAGCTTTGGCAGATATTTCTTTGTTTCCTTGCTGCCATTTTGCCATTGACTTATTAGTGATTGCGAAACACCCAGAATGCTAGCTAATTCTACCGTATTTATCCCCCTTGTGGATAGAAGCTCATTGATCTTTTGACCGAAGGTTTTCATTATGATCTCCTTATAAAAAATTACTTTTTGTAATATTCTATAATTTTTAACTACGAAAATCAAATTACTTTAAGTAACGTTTAATCTAACTAATAGTAATATAGAGTTATGAAAAAGATTACATATAGAAATAAGCTAAAACAATTTTTACGTAAATTTTATAGCTCTGACGGAACGATTTGCGTCTATTTGGCAGGAACAAACGACAAAAAGCCCAATGGGGATGTAAGATTTGCTGCTTATAAAGAGCTTAAACACCCATACGATAAGTGGGGCACTAATCTCCCGTCATATATCAAAGAACAAGACGAAAAGGCTGCTCAATGACCGCAGACCTTGTTTTTGCCATCGGCGGAATAATCGCGCTTTGCGTAGGGATTTGGAGAGTAGGACGTGAAGCTAAAACGCGAGATTAAAAAACTTAAGCGCGCGATAAAAAAGCTTCGCGAGGAGGTCGATAAGCTAGGCGGAGGAGCGAGCGCGATCGGTTTCATTACGGAGGATTACAAAGATGATGAGGAGGAAGATATCCTCACGGAAATTAGATGCAGAAAGGATAAAAAATGCAAACGACGTTAAACGCCGATGAAAAAAAGGCTGAAAACAAGCGCTTTTTAAAATCGCTTAAAAAGATAATGACGGAGCTAGACAAACGCTCAAGCAAAAAAGACCAAGCTAAGATGGTAGAAATGATTATTTCTTATTTCGATCTAGATGGATATCTGCATCGTTAAGCTTACTCATGGCGTCTTTAATACTTTCAGCGATAGTATTAAACGCTTCCGCTACCATTTTAGGAGCATCCTCCGGTCTTGATCGGAGCATTTCTGCTTGTATTGCGAGTTTGGTTAGCTCTAAAACTATCTCTTTGTCCGTCATTTAAATCCTTTGCGGTGAATTTCTTAGCTTGGCGGCGGAATTCTACGAAGGATTTAACTGAAAGTCAAATTTAAGGAAGCAGGATATGAGACATTCATTTAACACCGACGTAGCAGAGCGCTACGGACTTCAAGAGGCGATATTATTGGACTGGATAGTTTTTTGGCTAGTAGAAAACGAGCGCAACGAGCGTAACTTCTACGAGGGCAGATGCTGGGTTTTTAACTCCGCTAAAGCACTTGCGGAAAAATTCCATTATTTAAGCCCGAACACCATCCAAAAAACGTTAAAAAGGCTAGAGGACGCAGGGATAATCATATCAGGGAATTTTAATAAAAATAAGTTTGATCGCACGAAGTGGTATAGCATCGCAGACGAATATCGCTACTTACTTAAAGAGCATAGAAGCGACGCTGAAAATTTAAAAGAGGATACTAAGCAAAATCCACAAAGCGAGGACGCGAGTGGAGTAAGCCAAAGCGCGAGTGGATTCAGCCAATCGGCGAGTCCATTCAGCCAATCGGCGAATGTATATAAATTAACAAACACACCTACAGAAGAAAATTCAAAAGAATTTCAAACGGATAGCTCGCTATCGCTCGCTAATGCGCGCACGCGAGAAGCGAATGCGCAGAGTGAGATTTCGCAAAAGCGCACGGACGATTTTTCGCAGAGTAATAATTTCTCGCCTCCCGTCCAAAATCAAGAACCCGCAAAGCCTAAAAAATTTCAAAAACCTACGATCGAGCAGATCAAGGGGTATTGCCTAGAGGTAGGTAAAAATATCGACGCGGAGGCATTTTTTGATTTCTACGAAGCCAAAGGCTGGGTGGTAGGGCGAGCTCCGATGAAAGACTGGAAAGCTGCAGTGAGGAACTGGGCGAAAAACGAAAGCCAGTTTCTGCGACGCAAGGTTGGTTCTGACGGACAAGAGGTGGGCTCAATGGGGCTACCGTTATCACAAGTGAGCGAAGCGGGGCAATGGAGCATGAAAAATATGGCAAACCTTGCCGAATACTACAAAGCACAAGGAAGATGAGATGAAATTTGAGGAATTCAGCCCCTGCTTTTCGGCTATGTGCGAATACTACGGCGGAAAATTTGGAGAGGGCATAACAAGGCTGTATTTTGAAAGCCTAGAGCACTACGACATCGAGGATTTTAAAAAGGCTTGCAGAAAGATCACGACCACCCGCGTCTATCCTACAATGCCGAAAATCGCCGAATTCGTAGAGGCGATAGAGGGTAGCATAGATGAACGAGCGGTAGAGGCTTGGGATGAAGCGATGAACGCTTGTGCCAAATACGGACCATATCGCAGCGTGAGCTTTGAGGACGAAGCTATCAATCGCGCCGTAAGTCACATAGTGGGGGGCTGGGATAAGATCAACAACTGCGGGCTAGACGAGCTAGTGTGGGTCAAAAAAGAATTTCTAAGCGCATACAAAGCCTATGCCGGCAAAGAGCTAGCAAGGACGCGCCTAAGAGGGATAGGCGAGCTTTCGGGCTGCAAAAGCGAGGGGGTGCATCTCATAGGCGAGAACAAAAACGTTTCACTGCTATAAATGGCGGCGATAGAGAGCGGCGAGAAATCTGTAGAGCAAATTTTTCAGGATAGAGAAATGGCGAAGCTAGAAAACAAGAGCGCGCCGAAGCTCGAAAACAAACAAACGCCCGCAAACTCCGAGGGCTTTACAAAGCTACTTGAAAAGGCAAGGGTGAGGTCAGTATGAGACTATCCAAAGCGAAGTTTGAAGCTTTTAAAAATTTCCTAGCCTACGAACACCCTATGTGTCAAATTTGCGCCAAAGCTCCGAGCGTTGAGCCGTATCACGTGAAATTCGGACGCTACGGAGCGGACAAGGACGATAGAAAGCTGATCGCGGTATGTAGAGCCTGCCATCAGTGGTGCCACGCGCACAAGCACGAAAGCATAAAAAAATACGAGAGGCTGGCGGATGAGAATTGGGCGAGATTTAACAATGCCGTTTAAACGCACGCAAACGGCTCAAATTTCAACGAACGACACTCGGGTAAATCCAAGACTAACCCCAAGGGTTAAACGCCTTGTAGGCTCTGCAAATGAGTTTTAAGGCATAAAGCACAAAATACCATCTAAAACAATCATCCGCTAAATTCATCTTTTCTTGTTATTCTAAAAAGAGAAT
>NZ_CALIJA010000095.1 GCF_938017615.1 uncultured Campylobacter sp.
TCAAAATATAGACAATTGAAAATTTACCTCGCGCGAAAACGTAAGCCGCGTAAGCCCGCCGCCCAAATACGAGCAATTGAAAATTTTTGCGGCGTCGCGCCCTGATAAAATTTCTTTTTGCAGAGACTTGCAAACTTCTTGGCGGCTAAATTTAGCCCCGTGAGCTCGCGGCTTAAAATTTTAAATACGCTCTGCATAGAATTTTAAAATTTGCGCCGCCGTGAAATTTTAAAAATTTAGCGCTAAATTTACAACCCGCGGAATTTCATCTTTAAATTTCGCCGTGTAAATTTTGATCGCTCGCTGCTGTGGGCGCGCCGCTTATCTGTGTGTGCTCAAGCTAGCGGAAGACTGAGCGGTAAATATAGCGACACAAGCCCCGTCTTTTTGCGCATAGCGTGAAGATCGTAGCTGCGTTATCGCGGTATTTATTTGGCATAGATACGACACAAAAGCTCTTGCTTGAGATTGGCACGACGAACGCACGCAGCCGCGGCGCGTGTTTTGCCGCCCACAAACTTTCGTTTAATCCCTGATGATGCGATACGTTAGGGAGAGCAGACTTCGTATCCGTTGTAAATTTCAAAGCGCGATTTCGCCATGAAATTTTAATAGAAAATCTATGCTTCTGCCGCTAAATTCCAGGCTGAAATTTTACCTTTTGAGTTTATGCTGCAGCGCCGCTATAAAATTCCATGTCTTAAATTTAAAGCAAAATTCTGCGGCGCAATGAAATTTCAAAATTCTGCCGCGCAAAATTTACGCAAGGTTTTTGCTTGCGCGATCGCGCGATAAAATTCCTAGGACGCGCAACCCGGGCGAGATTTTAAAATTTAAAAATCCCGCACTCAAGAAAAAAGCGATAAAATTTTAGGCTCGTTTTTTGGATTTTTTTAGCACCAGTGCGACTACGGCGATTGCGACGTTTACGTCGTGCGTGATGCTAAGGCTTGCGGATTTGATATGAAATTTTTTACGGATTTTTTTACGTATTTTTAGGTGCGGCGCGCCCAAGGCGTCTTTGTAAATTTTAGCGTCTTTAAAGCCGAACTCTGCGCCGATGCCGGTGCCTAGCGCCTTACTAAGCGCCTCTTTGGCGGCATAGATGCCTGCGATACTTTCGTCGCGCAGCGCGGAGGAGCGTTCGGATTTTTTCAAAATGCGCTTTAGAAATTTCGCGCCGTATTTTGCGCGCAGCGCCGCGATCCTGCGCACCGCGGTTATGTCCGTGCCGATCTTTATCACGGTCTGGCGCCCCGCGGTTTAAATTTAATCACGGCTATAAGCTCTCTTTGATCTCGACGTCGATGATCTTATCGCCCTGCCTGATCGCGTCCAGAACCGCTAGGCTAGGCTGATCCACGATTTGTCCGAACACCGTGTGCACGCCGTCTAGGTGCGGTTGCGCGCTGTGGCAGACGAAAAACTGACTCCCGCCCGTATCGCGCCCCGCGTGCGCCATCGATAGCGCGCCGCGCACGTGCTTGTGCTTTTGGCGGTCGCATTCGCACTTTATGCGCCAGCCCGGGCCCCCCGTGCCGGTGCCGCGCGGGCAGCCGCCTTGGATCACGAAATTTGGAATTACGCGGTGAAAATTTAGCCCCTTGTAAAACCCGCTGCGAGCAAGGCTAGCGAAATTCGTAACCGTCTGCGGGGCTTCGTCACCGAAAAGCTCCAGCTTCATATCGCCCTTTTCGGTTTTTATCACGGCGTATTTATCGCGCGCCAAAGCCGCTGCGTCAATGTCGTAAATTTTTAAGCTTTCCATTTTTTCTCCTATGCGATGTTGGTGTAAACTGCCTGCACGTCGTCGTCATCCTCTAGCCGCTCGAGCAGCGCGTCTATGTCGCCAAGCTGCTCCTCGCTAAATTCGTGCTTTTCGTTGGCGACGAATTTTAAGCTTGCGCTGATGATCTCAAGCCCTATCTTTTCGATCCCTTCGTTTAGAGTGCCGAAGCTTTCGTATTCGCCGTAGATTAGAAGTGTCTTTTCGAGCTCGCCCTTGTCGTTTTCAAACTCGTTGATCTCAAGCTCGCTAAGACCGAAGTCGATGAGCTCAAGCTCCAGCTCCTCGATGTCGCGGCTCGGCAGCTTGGTCTCAAAAACGGCCTTGTGCGAAAACATAAATTTCAAACTGCCGCTCGGCAAAAACTCGCCCTTGGCTTTGTTTAAAATCGACTTTACGTTTGCGACGGTGCGGGTCGGGTTGTCGGTGGCGCATTCGATTATGAGAAGTGCGCCGTGCGGCGCCTTGCCGTCGTAAAAGATCGTTTTGATATCGGCGCTATCCTTGCCACTTGCGCGCTTGATAGCCGCGTCGATGTTGTCTTTGGGCATATTTTGCGCCTTTGCCGTGGCGATCGCGGCGCGCAGTTTGGAGTTCATAAGCGGATCTTCGCCGCCCTCTTTCGCAGCCATCGTTATGGCCTTGCCCAGTTTTGGGAAAAGTTTGCTCATCTTCCCCCATCTAGCTTCTTTTGAAGCGCGTCTGTATTCAAAAGCTCGTCCCATAAAATTCCTTAAAGCTTAAATTTAAAACGGGTGATTATAACGAAAAACCCTTAAATTTCAGGAGCGGGCGTTGAAATAAAATTTATTAAAAAGTAGTATAAGTTTTGAAATTTTAATCCAAAGGAGAGGCTCATGGCTTTAAAACAAAGCGTAAAATTTAAGGCGCAAAATATACACTGCGAAAACTGCGCGAGGACGATCAAAAACGCGCTAAAAGAGGATTTCGGCGAGATCGAAGTGGACGTAGCAAGCGGAGTGGTGAGTTTAAGCTTAGATCCGCGTGACGAGGCTAAATTTAAAGAGGAGATGGACGATTTGGGCTTTAGCGTCGCAGAAAAGCTAGCCTGCGAAAACTAACGAATGCCAAGCAAAATCACTCTAAATATCGTCGGGATGAGCTGCGTAAACTGCTCCAATGCGATCGAGCGGGTAAGTCGCAAGATCGAGGGGGTGCAGGAAGCGCACGTAAATTTCGCAAACGGCAGCGGCGAGTTCGTACTTGCCGATCCGGCGCTTGAGGAGACGCTAAAAGCCAAGATCAAAAAGCTAGGCTACGACATCGCCGTGGATTACGAGGATTTGGAGCGCAAAAAGCGGCGCAATCTCAAAGCGGCGCTATTTAGGCTAATCCTCGCTCTCGTTTTAGCCGCGGCGGTAATGGCTGTGGAGATGAGCGGGTTTTTAAGCTTCGTCCCAAAGGCGCTACTTTGCGCGGCGATGGCGTGCGTGAGCCTATTTTACTGCGGCAAAAACTTCTTTTATCACGCTTACGGCTCGCTGAAAAACAGAAGCTTTGATATGAATGTGCTCGTGGCGATGGGAAGTTTTTTTGCGTTTGTCTATTCGCTAACGGCCGCGGCGTGGGTCTATACGCACGGCGCGCAGAATGAATTTACCAATCTTTATTTCTCGTCCGCCTCGATGATAATCGCCTTTATTTCGCTCGGCAAATACCTCGAAGAGCGCAGCAAGATGAAGGCGAACGACTACATCAAGGGGCTAATCGATCTAAGCCCCAAAACCGCGCTTTTGATCAAAGACGACGGCACGATAGCCGAAGTGCGCGCAGAAGCGCTAAAGCCGGGCGATAAAGTGCTCGTAAAAAACGGCTCGCGCATTCCTTGCGACGGGTTTATCGTAGAAGGCGGCGCGCAGATCGACGCCTCGCTCATCAGCGGCGAGAGCTTGGCGGTTTATAAAAGCGTAGGCGATGAGGTAAACGCAGGCTGCGTCAGCACCGACGGCGTCATCTACGTGAAGGTGACGAAATTCCCGCATCAGACGCTGCTTGCCGAGATTAAAAATCTGCTAAACGAGGCGGGCAACAAAAAGATGCCGATCGCGCGCTTTGCGGATAAAATTTCAAATATCTTCGTGCCCGCGGTGATTTTGATCGCGCTTGTTAGCTTTATAGTGTGGATGGCGCTTGACGGACGGCTATCATATGCCGCATCCGCCGCTATTTGCGTGCTTATCATCTCTTGCCCGTGCGCGCTAGGGCTTGCGACGCCGATTGCGATCGTTTGCGCGATCTCAAACGCCGCAAAGGCTGGAATTTTAATAAAAAATCCCGAAATTTTAGAAATTTTAAAGGACGCGGACGTCGCGGTTTTCGATAAAACTGGTACGCTTAGCAAGGGCGAAATTTCGGTAAGCTTCAGCGATCTGAGCGCCCAAGATCTCTATGCTCTGGCAAGTGCGCAAAAGCTTAGCGAGCATCCGATCTCAAAGGCGATCGTAAAATTTGCCGAGCTGAAATTCGGCGAAATTTCTAAATTTAACGGCGAGTTTGAAAGTATCGCAGGCAAAGGGATTGTCGCGAAAAATCCCACCGGCGAAATTCTTTGCGGCAGCGCGGGCTTTCTGCGCGAGCGCGGCGTGGATGCGGGCGTCGAAGTAGAAGCGGAGGAGCTTTTAGACAAGGGCTTCGGCGTCGTTTACTGCGCGATAGGCGGCTCATACGCGGGCTTTATCGCATTTAGCGACGAGATAAGAGCCGAAGCGCGCGGCGTCGTGCAGGCGCTGCAAAAAAGCGGCGTAAAAACCGTCATACTAACGGGCGATAACGCCAAAACGGCAAATTTCGTCGCTCGCAACCTCGGCATCGACGAGGTAAGAAGCGGAGTGCTTCCAAGCGGCAAATATGAGTTCATCAAATCCCTGACAGACGAGGGCAGGCGGGTGCTTTTCGTGGGCGACGGCGTCAATGACGCGCCGAGCTTAAAAGCTGCTAGTATCGGCATCGCGATGAACGGCGGCAGCGATGTAGCCAAGGGCGCGGGCGACGTGATCTTTATAAAAAACGACCTTGCAAGCGTACTATATCTCTTCCGCCTATCGGAAGCTGCCATGCGGACGATCAAGCAAAACCTCTTCTGGGCGCTGTTTTACAACGCCGTATGCATCCCGATCGCAGCAGGCGCGCTATATCCAGCGCTTGGCGTGCTTCTAAAGCCGATGTACGGCGCCGCGGCGATGTGCTTTAGCTCCGTAACGGTCGTGCTAAATTCCATCAGATTGAAATTCGCTAAATTTTAACGCGACGAAATTTGCGCTAGCCGCGGAATTTTGCGCGGCAAAATTTTAATTCTACTCCGCGCAAAATTTTATCTTGCGGCTAATCGCGCGCGGAATTCCGCGGGATTAGCGCTGCTTGCAAAATTTTATCTTGCGATTAATCTGGCGTAAAATTTCGTGAATTCCGCCGCCGGATTCCGCGTTAGCAAGCTTGCCTGAGTTAATTTCGGCGGACGGCTTTATTCGGCGGAATTTTTACGGGCGAAATTTAACTCTACTCGCTGCGAATTTCTTTCGTTTTGAAAGATCTCTTTTTCTCTGCACAGAGCGTGCAAAATTTTACTCCCGCGGTTAATCACTCGTGAACGCGTAAAATTCTATGAAATTTGAGCGCTTATAATTTTATTTTGCGGTAATTGCGCGTGCAATTTTGCGAGATTTGCGCCGTTTGTGAAATTTTATTTTGCATCTAGCCCCACGTATAAATTTTAAAATTTTAACGTCGCAGATCGCCGCGCCGTCATACGGTGCCGCCCGCCGCGCTGCCGTCTAGCTGCCTCTTGGCGCCGTTTGCCCTCTAGCGTTATTCGTCGTTGCGTCGCCGCTCGGTATACTTCTGACGCTACTTACCGCCGCCGCCGCTATTCGGCGTTGTTTGCCGTAGCGTCGTAGTATGATTTCATCGGTCGCCGTGCCGCCGTCCGACTATCGCCTAGCACCGCTCGCTGCCGCGTCGTATCTATCGCCGCTCGTCGCTGCGCCTCTAACTGCCATTATTTAACGCCGCTCGCCGCCGCGCCGTAAAATTTTAAAAATTCCGCAAAATTTTATAAGGCTGAAAGGAATTCCATAAAATTCCACCGCCCGCACTAAGTTTTAATAAATAAATTTAAAGGTAAAATAACGCTTCAAATGCAATTCGAGGTAGCGATGCGAAAAATTCTAATGGGTTCGTTTGTTTTTTGCGGTACGCTTTTTGGCGCTTCTTGCGAGCAGATACTAAGCGATCCGCGCGGCTTTTTTAGCAAAGAGCCTGCGGACGAAGAGCTGCTGCAAAGCGATTTTGGCTGTAAAGGCTCGCTAGCTGGCGCAGAATTTTTGCAAAATTTAAAAAGCGCGGCTTCTGAGATCAGGGACGAAAATATCGATTGTGTCGGTAACGAAGCCTTGCTGAACGAAAAAAGGCTTGAGCGAACCTTGGCATTTGCGGGGATGGATGGCGAGGGCTTTTTGAGCTATGCTAAAGAGAAAAACTACGCGCAAATTAGCGAAAAATCGCTTGAAGCCTTAGAATTTTACTCCGAGCGCAAGATTGGAAATTTCATCGCTTATGGCAATTTTATGGGCGAGATCTCAGCAGCCAGGGAGGCGCTAAAAGATTATTTCGCCGCCAAATTTAATAAAAACGACGCCGATGAGCTGGCAAGCGCCGTGATAGCGGAATTTATCGCATATGCTGCAAAGGATCGCAAGGCGGGAGATTACGGTGAGCTTGAGCTGGCGCTAAAAGGCGGAGTAGGCCCAGATGAGTTTCGTACGCTACTTTTTAGCAAGGATTTTGCAATTTACGAGCTTGATAATGCCCTGGATCTGGCACTTTTGCTAGGATATGACGAGCGTTTTAGCGGTGCTTTGATCGAGCGAGGTGCGCAGGTGAATGCGGGTGAGGAAAACTCTCTATTTTACGCGATGAATAACGTTCAAAGCGCTAAATTTATGATCTCTAAAGGCGCTTTGGTTGGCTATAAAAACTCGCTTGGGCAAACTCCGATATTTTTCGCCGCCGCGGCAAAAAATTATGAGCTCGTAAGGTTGCTAATCTACTCGCACGCTAGCGTAAATGTCCGCCAGATCGGCAGCGCTGAAGCTCAGGCTCTAGCGTCGCTAGGCGAGCGTAGCGACGGCTGTGAACGTTCGGGCGCGGGTAAGACACTGCTGATGTTTGCGGCGCAAAAAAGTACCAAGCAGATCGTTGAATTGCTCGTAAAATCGGGCGCAAACGAAAAGGCGGCCGACGAGGCGGGGCTAAATGCGCTAGACTACGCGCTTGCGGGTGGTGAAGCGGCTACGCAGAGCTATTTGCGCTCGCTTGGATTAAGTCCTACGCAAGTAAGCGATGATTTTACGAGCGATCCGCAAGATGCACCTGAGCGTGAAAATTAGCGGGCTTGATTTAAAGGGTCGCTCGCCGCTTCGTCGTCGTTTTGGGTTTGCAAAAGCCTTATGAGCTTTAAATTTAATGTTTTGCCGCTTTGTAAATTCTATAAATTTAGCGGATTTTTCGAGTGCGAGTTGGTAGAATTTAACGCTTTAAAATTTTATCGCTTTGCTTGCGCAGGTTGCATGCTCTGAAATTTTGTAAACGCGCAGACGAGCTTTAAAAATGGCGATATTTGTGCGTTTATGCGCGATAAAATTTTTGTCTAGGGATTTTGGTTTGCTATCAAGAGCGGGATTTCGTCAAATTTTGCGCACGAAATTTATCGCTCTTGCGGCAAAGCAAGTGTCGCAACATTGCGGAATTTTACCTTGACTTGGGGCTTTTGCTATGTTAAGTAAAATTTTAAATGCGTTTATAAAACGCTTTTGATTACGCCGCGCGCGGTATTTTGCACCGGAGAGATTTTTCTGTGCAATAAATTGCTTAAAAATGCGTGCTCGAAATTGTAAACGCAGCAAAATTGTAGAGCTTGCTGTGCGATTAAGGCGCTCAAAAATCGCTGTAAAAGAAAGCGCGTGAATACGAATAATTGCTGCAAAGTGCGCAGAATTTTAAAATTTAACCCCCGATAGGAGGTTAAATTTTAAAATTTTATCAATAATCAAGGATTAAAATGTTAAAAAATTTGCTTATCTTTACAGCGATTTTTTTGCCCGCGCTGGCGCTTGCGGACGTGGAGCCCGCCGTGCGAAACAGCGAGCTTTACGGCGTGCTGACGCTTATCCCGCCGGTTGCGGCGATCGTGCTTGCTTTCATCACCAAGGACGTGATTTTGTCGCTGTTTTTGGGCGTGCTAAGCGGAACCTTTCTTATCGGTATGGTCGATCAAAATATCGCAGCTTCGGCGCTTTTCGCTTTTACGAACCTGTGCTCGCGTATGGTAAAATCGATGGCGGATACGTGGAATGCGGGTATTTTGCTTCAGGTTATGTGTATCGGCGGGCTCATCGCTTTGGTGACCAAAAGCGGTGGTACGAAGGCGCTTGCGCTTTGGCTTAGCAAGCACGCAGACACCCCAGTTTTGGGTCAAATTTATACTTGGCTCATGGGTATCGTGATATTTTTCGACGATTACGCAAACGCGTTGATCGTGGGTCCGATAATGCGGCCACTTATGGATAAATTTAAAATTTCGCGCGCGAAATTCGCCTTCATCATCGACGCGACCGCCGCGCCGATTACCGGTATCGCGGTGATCTCCACCTGGGTCGGAGTCGAAATTTCGGCGATCAAAGAGGCCTACTCGCAGATCGGCATAGAAAACATAAATGCCTTTACCGTCTTTGTAGAGACGATTCCGTATAGATTTTATAATATTTTCATGATCTTTTTCGTAGTCGCAACCGCCGTGATGAGCAGGGAGTTTGGCTCGATGTATCGCGCGGAGATCGCATCTCGCGGCGGCAAGAGCGGAGCTGCGGATTTTAAAATCAAAAATTTAGAGGATCAAATTTTCGTACCCAAAGAGGGTGTCGCGCTTCGCAAGCTAAACGCGATAATCCCGTTAGGAGCGATGATTGTCCTTTCCGTCATCGGGTTTTATTTTAACGGCTACAGCTCGCTGGAGGGCGAGGCTTTGGAGGCGGTCAAGGCGGCTCCTCTTAGCTTTACTTCTATTCGCACCGCATTTAGCGCGGCGGATGCTTCGGTCGTGCTGTTTCAATCCGCGCTCTTTTCATCGATCATCGCCGTCGTTTTAGGCATCGCACAAAAAATTTACGGTGTCAAAGAGGCGATCGAGGTCTGGGTTGGCGGCTGGAAAAGCATGCTAAATACCGTCATAATCCTGCTTTTTGCGTGGTCGCTAAGCTCGGTTATCAAAGAGCTCGGCACTTCGCGCTACCTAGTCGAGCTTCTAAGCGACGCTACGCCGCGTTTTGCGCTTGCGATCGTGATCTTCGTGCTTAGTTCGTTTATCTCATTTTCAACGGGCACAAGTTTCGGTACTATGGGCATCGTCACACCTTTAGCCGTGCCGTTAGCGCACGCCGTGGGGCAAAAATACGGACTTAGCGGCGAGGAATTTCACGTTTTTATGTGCGTAAACGTAAGCGCGGTGCTTACCGGAGCGATATTCGGCGATCACTGCTCGCCGATTTCGGATACGACGATCCTCTCCTCGATGGGCGCAGGCTGCGATCACATCGAGCACGTAAGCACGCAGATGACCTATGCGCTGGTCGTTTGCGGCATTAGTATCATTTGCGGCTACCTGCCTGCGGGTTTTGGGCTTAGCGTGTGGGGATGTCTGATCTTGGGTATCGCGGCTATCATTCTTTTACTGCGCGTGGTGGGTAAAAGAGTGGATGTATGAATTGCGAAAGCTTCGGTAGTTGCGGCAGCTGCACGCTCGGTGAGCCCTATGAGGATCAAATTTCATACAAAAAGCAGCTGATAAGCGATAAGTTCAGAGAATTTTTTGACGGCGAGTTTGAGTTTTTTGCCTCACAGCCGCAAAATTACCGCATCAGGGCAGAATTTGGCATCTGGCACGATATTTGGCATAGCGCATTTGATCTTGCCTACACGATGGGCGGCGCACGTAGCAAGAAAATTTTAATTAACGAATGCCCCAAGGTAGCGCTTCCTATCGCAAATTTAATGCCGCGGCTGCTAGAGGCGCTTAGGCGGAGCGAAGCTTTAAAAGAAAGGCTCTTTGGCGTCGAGTTTATCTCGTGCGCTAGCGGGATTTTGGCGACGCTGCTTTATCACAAGCGCCTGGGCGAGCGCGAGCAGGGGGCGATTTGCGAGCTGGCGGGCAAGCTTGGTATCATGATCATAGCTCGCGCACGCGGACAGAAGCTGCTAAGCGGCGATCTAAGCCTTACAGACGAGCTTTGCGTGGACGGGCGGGTTTATAAATTTCGCTTCGGCGAAAACGCCTTCATCCAGCCTAACCGCGGCGTGAACGAAAAGATGATCGCCTGGGCGAGAAGCTGCGTGGACTTCGGCAAAGAGGGCACGAGCGAAGTGTGCGGCGCACAGAATTTCGCCGCTAGGAATTTTGCTGAAAAAAATTTTCCCTCGCAGAATTCCGTCGTAAAAAATTCCATAGCAAAGAATTTCGCCAAGCAAAATTCGAGCCACGAGCAGTCCGCTGCGCAAAATTCTACGGATAGAAATTTCGCTTCTGAAAATTCCGCCGAATTGGATGCCGCTTGCCGGAATTATGTTGAAGAAAATTCCGCTTGCGCAGAATTTAACGGCAAAAATTCCGCGAAATTTAACTGCGCGTCCGCAGGCGAGAGCTCTACAGATAATAATTTCGCTCGCAAGGATTTGGAAGTGCAAAATTCCGCTGCGCAAAATTTGGATTGTGAAAAGAAAAGCGCGCAAAATTCAGCCTGCAAAAATTCAACCGAGCAAAATTCGAGCTGCAAACAACATGTCGTGCGCCCAGAAAGCTCCGGCGCGCGCGATCTGCTGGAGCTGTACTGCGGGCACGGCAACTTTACCATCCCGATTGCGACTAAATTTAACCGCGTGCTGGCGAGCGAAATTTCAAAAAGCTCGATTGCTAATGCCCGCATAAACTGCGAGCTCAATGGCGTTTGCAACGCGCAATTCGTCCGCCTTAGCGCGGATGAGCTGATGAGCGCGTTTGCGCGGCGGCGCGAGTTTGAGCGGCTAAAGGGGATCGATATTTTCGGCTATGATTTTTCGCACGTCTTGATCGATCCGCCGCGCGCGGGGCTCGAGCCTAGCGTGATTGATTTCATAAAAAATTTTCAAAATTTGATCTACATATCCTGTAACCCGCAGACGCTTTTTGAAAATTTACGCTCGCTTTGTGCTACGCATGAGGTGCGCAGGTTTGCGATATTCGATCAGTTCGCGCATACGGCGCATATCGAATGCGGCGTGCTGTTGCGGCGCAGGAGTTAAGCGGATCTAAAACCGAAGCTGCGGATTTAGGCTGCGCGCAGGATAAAATTTCGCCTAAAATATGTATAATAACAAAATTTAAAATTACGAAAGGAAGTAGATGGTTGATCTAAATAAAATCATCCAAGCAAAGCGCACGATAAACGATTTCGTCTATAAAACGCCCTTTGCTCTGGCGCCGAAGCTCAGCAAGCTTTACGGCGCGGAAGTGTATCTCAAAAGCGAGAATTTGCAGCGCACCGGCGCGTATAAGATCCGCGGCGCTTACAATAAAATCGCGCATCTTACGGACGAGGAGCGGGCACATGGAGTAATAGCCGCAAGCGCGGGCAACCACGCACAAGGCGTAGCGATGAGCGCGCAAAAATTCGGCGTGCATGCCGTGATCGTAATGCCTGAAGCCACGCCGCTACTTAAGGTAAGCGGCACGAAGGCTCTGGGCGCAGAGATCATCCTAAAGGGCGATAATTTCGACGAGGCGTATGCGTTTGCGCTGGAATATGCCAAGGAACACAATCTGACGTTCGTGCATCCCTTCAACGACGAGTTCGTCCAGGCGGGTCAAGGCACGATCGCGCTTGAGATGATCGAGGAGGTCGCAGATCTTGAATACATCGTCGTTCCAGTAGGCGGCGGCGGGCTTGCGACGGGGGTTTGCAGCTGCGCCAAGCAGATCAACCCCGACATCAAAATTATCGCCGTAGCCGCCAAGGGCGCTCCCGCGATGCACGATAGCTTCGTCGCGAAAAAACCGCTAAATTCCAAATCCGTCCGCACCATCGCCGACGGCATCGCGGTGCGAGATACTAGCGAGATCACGCTTAGCACGATCATCGAGTGCGTCGATGAGTTCGTGCAGGTCGATGACGAGGAGATCGCAAGCGCGATACTCTATCTGCTCGAGCAGCAAAAAATCATCGTCGAGGGCGCGGGCGCGGCGGGCGTAGCGGCGCTGATGAACGCGAAATTTGCATTCCCTGCGGGCGCAAAGATCGGCATCATCCTAAGCGGCGGCAACATCGATGTGCAGATGCTAAACATCATCATCGAAAAGGGTCTTATCAAATCGCACCGCAAGATGACGATCAATGTCACGCTCGTCGATAAGCCGGGCGCGCTTACGGGGCTTACCGAAATTTTGCGCCGCGCCAACGCAAACATCGTCAAGATCGACTACGACCGCTTCTCGACCAATATCGAGTACGGCGACGCGCAGATCACGATCACGCTTGAGACCAAGGGCAAGGCTCATCAAGAGGATATCGCCTGGGCGCTCAAAAACGCAGGGTATGATTTTAGGGAGATTTTGTAAAATTTCTCGGGAGTTTGTAAAATTTATTTTCGCTCGTGAATTTGCCTAAAATTGCCAAATTTACTCGCTTGCATCCTGATCGCGGCTTGCAGCGGGTAAATTTTAATTTACCCCCCTTTTTATATCCACTATGCCGGAACACTTTGCGGCCCGCGGTTTTAAATTTTACGTAAAATTTGAAATTCAAAATATACGGCGCAAGCCGCAGTTTAAATAA
>NZ_CALIJA010000096.1 GCF_938017615.1 uncultured Campylobacter sp.
GCTCTAAATTTCAAAATTTAGCTAAATTTTTAAGGCGCCGCGTTTAAATTTACTCGTTGCGCAGTGTTTGCAGCACGTCGATCTGCGTGGCTTTTTTGGCCGGATACCATGACGAAAGCGCCACGATAAGCACCGCGCCGATTAAAATCATCGCCAAATCACCCAGCGAGAGCTCCATCGGCAGTTTCGAGCTTCCGTAAACGTCGGCCGGCAGATTTACGATGTCGAAGCTTCCGAGCAGCCACACGCCGAACAAACCCAAAATGAGCCCGAATATAATGCCGCCGCCGCCGATCGTGGCTCCGAGCGCAAAAAAGGTCCTCTTAACCTCCTTTTTGCTAGCGCCCAGGCTAAGTAAAAGCGCGATCTCTTGGCGGCGGTTCATCACGGTCATTAGAAGCGAACTCACGATATTTAGGCTCGCGACCAGGATTATTAGCATCAGCACGATGAAAAGCGCACGTTTTTCAAGTGCAAGGGCGCTGAAAAAATTACCGTTTTGCTGCCACCAGCCCACGGCATTAGCGCCGCTAGGAAGACTTTTTTTGATGCGCTCCAGGTCTTTAAACGGATCGTTTGAAAAAACATGCACGCCGTCGAATGTCCCCTCGTCATAGCCCAAAATTTTGGCTAGATCGCTCGCGTCCGCGTAGGAATACGCCTTGTCGTAGGCGATCAGCCCGGAGCTAAAATCCGCGCGCACGTCAAAGCGTTTCATCTTAGGGATCAGCGCAAAGCCGCCCGGATCGCTCTTCGTAAAGATCATCGTGATCTTGCTGCCCTCATCCAGCATAAACTCGTCCTTGATCCCGCGTCCTATCATGATGCCGTAGTCCGTTAGATTGGCGTCTTTGGCGCCTGCTGCGACGACGGAGTTGATGCGCTTTTCGTCGTTTAAATTTACGCCGAAAATCAGCCCGCCCTCGAGCTTCTCGCCGCTTTTGGCGATAACTTGCGAGCTAATATACGGGCTAAAGATCAGATCGGGAAAGTCCGCCCGCAGCCCCTCCACGTCGTCTTTTGAAATACCGCCGCGAAAGTGGCTGTGGATCGTGATCGGGTAGTTCATCGTAAAGAGCTTGCGCTCAAATTCCTTATCGAAACCGTTCATTATCGCCATCGCGACGATCAAGACCGTAAGCCCCACGCCGACGCCCAAGAACGCAAGCAGCGCCGAAAGCGTAATGAAGGGCTGAGAGCGATCGAATCTGAGATATTTGAATAATAAATACTTTACCAAAAAGCCGTCCTTGTAAAATTTCACATAAAATTTAGCGCTAAATTCTATGTGAAATTTTAAGTATTTTGGAATTTTAAAATTCCAAAAATAGGTACGCCTTGGGATACTAAGTTTTAACTAAATAGAATTTTACCTAGGTGTGAACTATAATTTTAAATACTCTTGAAATGTTTCAAATCCCAACGGGACAAAATTGAAGTTAAATTTAAAGATAGTGGAAAATGAGCTTTAACTCCCAACGGGATAGAATTCTACTTTACATCGTAGAGAGCATGAATAGGTTTCAATTCCCAAGGAGATAGATTATTAGCCCAATTTATATTAATAAAGTATTTTAGATTCACCTCGACAAATTTACTCCACCAAAGCGCGGAATTTACCCTGCAAGATAAATTCCGCCGAATTTTACTTCACCCTCTTTATTTCGATTTCGCCTTCGTGCGCGCCGATTTCGATCCGATCGCCCGTTTTGATCTCGTCGCTTAGGATCATATCGGCGATCTTATCCTCCACCAGATCGTAGAGCGCCCTTCGTAGCGGTCTTGCGCCGTATTCGATATCAAAGCCCGCCGAGGCGATGAGCTTTTTGGCATTTTCGCTTAGGCTTGCGTTAATGCCGCGATTTGCTAGCGTTTTTTGCAGGTTTTTAAACATAATGCCCACGATTTTTATAAGATCGTCCTCGCTTAGGGCGTTGAAGATCACGATATCGTCCAGGCGGTTGATAAATTCGGGCTTGAAATAATTCTTCAGCTCGCTCTTTACCGCCTCCTCTCGCTCGGCAAGCGCGATCTCGCGCGGCTTGTCCGCATTTTTGGCGTCAAGCTCCATAATCTTAGCTGAGCCGATATTGCTCGTTAGGATGATGATCGTGTTTTTGAAATCAACCGTAACGCCCTTGTTATCGGTTGCGCGCCCGTCGTCTAAAATTCCAAGCAAGATGTTAAAAACGTCCTTGTGCGCCTTTTCGATCTCATCAAAAAGCAGCACTGAATACGGCTTTCTGCGTACGGCTTCGGTAAGCTGCCCGCCCTCGTCGTAGCCCACGTATCCAGGAGGCGCGCCGAGCAGGCGGCTGACGCTGTGTTTTTCCATATACTCGCTCATATCAAAGCGGATCATCGCCCGCTCGTCGTCGAATAAAAACCTCGCTAAGCTCTTCGCGCTCTCGGTCTTGCCGACGCCGGTAGGTCCTAGAAACAAAAAGCTTCCGATTGGGCGATTTTCATTTACGAGCCCCGCTTTGTTGCGCTTGACGGCGCGAGCGATGGCGTGCAGCGCCTCATCCTGCCCCACGACGCTTTCTTTTAGATGCTCCTCGATGTGGAGGAATTTCTCCTTTTCGGAGGAGAGCATTTTGCTTACCGAGATACCCGTCCATTTGCTTAAAATTTCAGCCACGCTCTCCTCATCCACGCGGTTTCGCAAAAGCACGCCGTTTTCTTTCATCGCATCCCACTTCGTCTCAAGCTCCTTGACCTTTGCCTGCGCGGCGGGGATCTTGCCGTATTCGATCTCGGCGGCCTTGCTAAGATCGCCGTTGCGTCTTGCTAAGCTCGCTTCGTTTTTGAGGCTATCGATCGCCTTTTTCTCCTCGCTGATGCCGCCAAATACGGACTTTTCGTTTTCAAATTTAGCCTGAAGCGCGTTTTTCTGCTCGGTTAAATTTTCGATATCTTTATCGATCTGCGCGAGCCGCTCGTCGTTTTTGCCGTCATCCTCCATCTTAAGGGCTTCCTTTTCGACCTGAAGCGTAAGGATGTCGCGCTTAGCCTTAGCAAGCTCGTTTGGCTCGCTTTCGATCTGCATTTTAAGCTCCGCTGCCGCTTCGTCAATGAGATCGATCGCCTTATCGGGCAAGAACCTGTCGCTGATGTAGCGGTCGCTTAGCCTTGCAGCCGCCACAAGCGCGCTATCGGTGATGGTGACGTTGTGATGCACCTCCAGCCGCTCCTTTATGCCGCGCAGGATCGCCGTAGCCTCGCTCACGCTGGGCTCCGCGACCGTTACGGGCTGGAAGCGGCGCTGAAGCGCGGCATCTTTTTCAAAATACTTTCGGTACTCTTTCAGCGTCGTAGCGCCGATCGCGTGCAGCTCACCGCGCGCAAGGGCGGGCTTTAGGATGTTTGCGGCATCCATAGAGCCTTCGCTTGCGCCCGCGCCTACGATGGTGTGAATTTCATCGATGAAAAGCACGACGTTCGCGGCTTTTACGACCTCGTTTATGACGGCTTTGAGTCTATCTTCAAACTCGCCGCGGTACTTTGCGCCCGCAATCAGCGCGCTCATATCAAGCGCTATGACGCGTTTGTTTTGCAGGCTGAGCGGTACCTCTTTTTTGGCGATCAGCTGTGCAAGACCCTCGACGACCGCGGTTTTTCCAACGCCCGGCTCGCCGAGTAGGATAGGGTTGTTTTTCGTCTTGCGGATTAAAATTTGCATCATTCGCGAAATAACCTCGTCGCGGCCGATGACCGGATCGAGCTCGCCCGCAAGCGCCTTGGCTGTGAGATCGACACCGAATTTACTAAGCGCCTCAAGCGTCTCGTCGGCGGTTTGCGAATCGATGCTTTTGCCGCCGCGAAGCGCCTCTAGCTCTTTTTTGATCTCGCTAAGATCTGCAAATTTAGATAGAATTTTCTTTAGCGGATCGGCGTTTAAATTTGCGATCAGCCAGGTGTCTACGGCGATAAATTTATCGCCCGAGCTCGTCATCAGCCCTTTTGCGACCTCTAGCGAGTTCATCAGCTCGCGCGAAATACACACGTTTTCCTTCGTGACGTTTGAGCTCGTAGGCAAATTTGAAATTTCGCTTTTGATCTCAAGCTCGACCGCGGTCTTTTCAATACTAAATTTATTAAAAATTTGATTTAACACCGAGCCGCTGTCGGCTACCAAAGCCCAAAGCATGTGCAATACGCCCACTTCGCTATTTTTGGAATGGATCGCCAAAGAAACGCTGCTTTCGAGCACGGAGCGCATTTTGTCAGTTAAAATTTCAATAGTTTCGTTCATAAATTTTCTCCTAAAGTTGAAGTTGATTGCATTATATAACTTTAGTGTCTTTATGTCAAGGTTTTTTAGTGAGATTTTAAAATTTTCGCTTTAAATTTATCTGTAAACGCGCAAATTTCGTATGAAATTTACCTTATTTTTAGCCAATTTTCTATAAAATTCACTCCATTTTACTTTCAAGGATAAACTTTGCGACAAAAACACCTCTTCTTCGGCTTGGGATTTATTTTCTCTTTATTTTTAGGCGTTAGTTTTTTTACCGGAAATTTACAAGCCAGAGAGGTCAATGCGACTAAAAAACCAGACAGCGAAAAAACGCGTCTGGAGGCGCTAGCTAAGCTTACCAAGACGCTTGCGATCGTCGAAAACAATTATGTTGATGAGATGACATTCTCGGAGCTTGTGGACAAGACGATCTCGGGGCTTATGAATAACCTCGACGCGCACTCAAGCTATATGGACGAAAAGGCGTTTAACGATACGAAAGTCCAGACTGAGGGCGAGTTCGGTGGGCTTGGAATTCAAGTGGGTATGAAAGACGGCGCTCTGACCGTCATCTCGCCTATCGAGGGCACTCCTGCCGACAAGAAAGGTATTCAGGCTAACGACGTGATCTTGCGTATCGACGGCAACGCGACCTTCGGCATCACGATCGACGATGCGGTCTCAAAAATGCGCGGCAAGCCGAAAACCAAAATCACTCTAACAATCGTGCGCAAGGGTGTTAGCAAGCCTTTCGACGTCGAGATTATCCGCGACATAATCAAAGTGGAATCGGTCTATGCCAAGATGATCGAGGATGATAAAATTTTATATCTGCGCGTTACGAATTTCGATCAGCACGTAGTTCCGGATGCAAGCAAATTTATAAAAGAGCATAGAGACGCCAAAGGCATTATTTTGGATCTGCGAAACAACCCGGGCGGGCTTTTGGATCAAGCGATCGGGCTTGTAAATTTATTCGTAAGCAAAGGTCTTATTGTCTCTCAAAAAGGGCGCGCGAAAAACGAAACCGAAGCACATAACGCCGATCCTAAAAAGAAGATCACCGATCTACCGCTTGTGGTTTTGGTTAATGGCGGCAGCGCAAGCGCGAGCGAGATCGTAAGCGGCTCGCTTCAGGATCTAAAGCGCGCCGTGTTGGTTGGTGAAAAAACTTTTGGCAAGGGAAGCGTGCAGGTGATCCTGCCAATAGAGGATAAAGAAGCTCTGCGACTAACCATAGCGCGTTACTATCTATCAAGCGGTCGCACCATCCAAGCGGTGGGCGTGACGCCTGATCTCATAGTGGCGCCGGGCAAGGTGCCGAGCCGCGACGAGGATGAATTCTCGCTAAAAGAAGCTGATCTTAAAAAGCACCTGCAAGGCGAGTTAGCCAAGGTCGAGACCAAGAAAAAAGATGCTCAGAAAAAGGATGAGAAAAGTTTCATCACAGCAGAGCAGATTAATAA
>NZ_CALIJA010000097.1 GCF_938017615.1 uncultured Campylobacter sp.
GCGGCAAGCTATGGAATTTAAAATTTTGAATCTAGTTGGAATTTTATGTATTGCAATGGAATTTAAAATTTTGGATCGAGCGAAATTTTATGTATGAGAATTTTTAAAATTTTAGAAATTAAAAATGCGCGGCAAAGTGCCGCGCCGTATTTTGTTTATATCGTGCTGAAGCGCGATAGATTAGTCCTTCTTTTTCATATCGTATTTATTTACCATAAATCCTACCAAGCCTACGAAAAATAGACCGCCGCAGATGTTGCCTAGCGTAACTGGGATCATATTTTTAACGATGAAATTTCCCCAGTTTATTGAATCTATTTGAGCTGCCGTTACACCGTGAAGCGAGCTTGCAAGAGCGTTTACATCGCCACCTGCAGCCGCAAGGTAGTGGCCTTTAGCGATGATGCCTTCAGTTAGGATAAACATATTTGCAACGCAGTGTTCCATCGAGCAAGCTACGAATGCGCCGATCATCCACATAATTGCAAAGAATTTACCCGATAGATTGCTCTCGCTGGTCGCAGTCCAGATAGACATACATACAAACACGTTACAAAAAATTCCGCGGATGAATAGCTCATGAAAAGGTGCGTTTATTTTGCCTGCTGCTGCAGGAATGAAGTGCTGCAAGATGTAGCCATCATATTTAAGCGGAAGTCCTGAGTAATAATACATATACGCGATTAACGCGCCACCTACAAAGTTAAAGCACCAAACGATAGCCCAATAGCCGATAGTTTTACCTAGCGGTAATTTGCCATCGGCGGCAGGTACGCCCGTTAAAACCGAGCTGGTAAATAGATGCCCACCGTAAAAAACCACCATCATCAGACCGCAGCTAAAGGTAATACCGCCGATGAAATTCGATAAGCCAATAGATTGCTTTTCAGCCATTCCGACGGTCGAGTGAGCCCAGAAAATATCGCCCATAGCGATTGCAGCGCCCGCCATTATAGCTAGAAAAATTATGCTAATTAGCGGGGTATGCGCCTTGTGTTGCATCGAACTAGACACCGCTTGCGCGGTTTCTGCAGGATTTAACATTTACTCCTCCTCATTTAAATTTGAATCAATTTCTAAGATACGCTCATAAGCTTTTTGCGCACTTTTTTTTGCGCTCTCGCTCAGTCCTTCTTTAAAATCAAGGACGTTATCTAGCAGCACGCTAATGCCCAAAAACAATGTCTTTGGGCAAATTTTGCGCAGATAGCTTAGAAGCACTGGCGTAGGCAGGTTATGCGTCGAGTAGATATAGTCGCGATCGTTGCTGAGGTCGAAAAATTCTATCTTATCCTCATCAAAGCCGCTCATCGCATCTACTACGATTAGAATTTCAGGGGCAAATTCCCTAAGGGCTGCAAATTCGTTTTCGGGCACATCCTGCCCATAAAAAACGCGCCAATCTTTTAAGTTTGCCTCGACTATTCGCCCCGTTTCATTGCCCACGTCGTCGTCGCCGCGAAGGGGATTGCCGATACAAAGCAACGCCTTTCGCATCAAAAATCCTTCCTTAGCACGAAATATCCTTCGCGCATATTTTTTAGCAGATCTTTAAGCTCACATTCGCAAAGCTGAGGGATTAGCTTAGCTGCGTGCTCGGCAAAAATTTCAATCTCGAAATACTTGCTTAGGTTACCGATCTTAAATTTAACGTAGTCGCCCGAGTTTTCGACGATGCGTTTAAATTCTTCATCGTCTATCTCAAGTACCTTTTCGCTAAAATCTATCGTACCTACGCCGTGACCGACGCAGGTGGAAAAAACCTTGATATCCTTTAGTTCTTTGGGTAAATTTTCGTTTTCGTCCATATGCCGCTTTGTAAGCTTAAAAACCTCAATCATCGTTTGCTCCAGACCTCTTTTTGCGGATCGATCTTAAATTCCTCCGTAGCGCGGGCGTATTTTAGATATACGTCATTGTGCAATAGTGCCATGCACTCCGCGTACCTAGGATCCTCTTCGGTATGGATAGCGTTAAGTAGAGCCTCGCGAGAAGCTTTTGGATCGTGAACGTCAGATGAGGTTTTGATCGCATCCATATATTTTGCAAATAAAACTCTTCCGAAAATATAGCTCATCAGCCTCTTAGCTTCAGCTTGCAGATCGCGCTCGAATAAAATATCGCCGATAACTGAACTCTTAACCGGTGGCGGAAGAGTGTTATCTTGCTCGTAGCTCTTCTTTTGAAGCTTTTGATCGATGATGCCAAGCGCCATGCCAAGACCATAGATGATGCTAGCAGGATGCGGAGGGCAGCCGGGGATATATACATCTACCGGTACAATCTTATCGATACCACTCCATACGCTATATGCGTCATGAAAAATTCCACCAGTGCTTCCGCAGGCTCCGAGAGCTACTACGATCTTTGGATCAGGTGCAGCCTCATAAGCGCGAAGCAGCGGATAATACATCTGGCGGGTAACCGGACCGGTGCAGACTAAGATATCTGCGTGGCGAGGGTTAGCTACGAGTTTAAATCCGAAGCGCTCCGGATCCCACATCGGCGTGATGGAAGCAAAAATTTCGATTTCACAGCCATTGCAACTTCCGCAGTCGATACGATAAACGCTGAAGCTTCGTTTGATATTTTTCAAAAGCTCCAATTTTGCAGTTAGATCGTTTGCATTTTTAATATTTTCGGGGACTTGATACAAACTCATTTTATTGCCTCCTCTATACCTTTGGTCACTCTTTCTACCGCTTGAGCTTTTTTGCATTCAGGACAGATATAGAGGTACTTTTTAGCTTCTTCTAATCTGCCTGGAAGCAAATTTGCAGTACTTAGCTTTTCTAGCGTGTAGTTGATGAGCCTTTTTGGGGTCATCGGCTTGCCGCAGCAGCTGCATTTTTCCATCTCAAGCTCGCCGTGTTGGATAAGCGCGCTTTTATCAAATTTTACCGCTAGCTCAAAGCTATTGCCTAGCCTTACCGCTCCCGTAGGGCATACCTCGTCGCAGCGACCGCAAAATATGCAGCGCCCGCAGTCAAATTCCCAAATAAGTTTGGTTTGGGCTTCGTTCATCTTAAGCTCGATCGCATTGGATGGGCAGGCGATACCGCATGCAGCACAGCCTATGCAAAGCTCATAGGTGTATTCAGGCTGCCCGCGAAAATTCTCGGGCACGATGTATGGCTCAAACGGATAAGCATAGGTCGCCTTACCATATTTTTCGGTAATGTCGAATAATTTCATCATCTTAAATCCTTTTTGCTAACCTTGCCGTCTTGGCAAAATTTCTTAAGGTCTTTTTCGGTTAGAATTTTACTCTTTCCGCTATTAATATCGACTAAAGTTACGCGCTCGGTGCATGAGTAGCACGGATCCATCGAACATACGATTAGAGCCGCATCGGAGATGTTATTTCCGCGGAATTGAAATCGTAAGCTCGGCCAGTTATTATACGTAGCGGCGCGACATCTCCAGCGGTAAACCTTCTGTGCGTTGCCTTGCATGATCCAGTGGACATTTTCGCCGCGCGGTGCTTCGTCGTGACCTAAAGCGTAGTTTTCCGGTCTGATCATAGTCTGTGGATCGATCATTATCGGAGTTTGCGGCATTTGATGCAAGCACTGCCTGATGATGTGGATCGATTGTTTGAGCTCTTTATATCTTACGACTTCGCGACTGAATACATCGCCACCGTGCTCTACGGCTACTTCGAATTCTATCTTGTTGAAGAAATCATAAGGGTGATCGTAGCGGTTGTCGCGTTTAAAACCGGAAGCTCTCATATTCGGACCTACCGGGCTAAAATCACGCGCCACTTTGCGATCTAATACGCCCACACCTTTCCAGCGACCGATTTGGCGTTTATCCTCCATAACGGCGTCCCAAATTTCAGAAATTTGAACGTCGAGCTTATTGATGATCTCGATGCTCTTGCGAATTTCATTATCGGTCATATCACGGCGAAGTCCGCCCATAATTACATTGCCGTAAGTTTTGCGACCGCCAGTTACGAGCTGGGCTAGCTCCATAGAGTACTCGCGCACTCTAAAGATATGCATGAAAGCGTTGTAGTTGCCCGTTACCTCGCAGGCTAGACCGATATTTAAAAGATGGCTGTGAAGGCGCTCGATCTCAAGGCAGATGACGCGGATAGCTTGCGCACGAAGCGGAATTTCAAGCTTGATAGCTTTCTCTGCTGCTTCAATACACGCAATCGCGTGAGCGTAGCCGCAAATTCCGCAGACGCGCTCTGCAAGGTAGCCCATCTGATCGTAATTCATTCGGTTTTCAGCTAGCTTCTCCATACCGCGGTGTTGATAAAACAAGCGGTAGTCTGCATCGATAATCTCATCGCCGTCGCAAAATAGTCTGAAGTGTCCCGGCTCATCGCTCGTTACGTGAAGAGGTCCAAGTGGAACATCCACTACGCCATCACCGCTAGGAAATAAAAACTCTGCATTGGGCTCGTCTTTATGATCTACAGGATCGGGCCTATAGCGATAGTCCATTGCGTCTTTGCGAAGCGGATGAAGCCCATCGGGCCAATCGTCGCTTAACACCAAACGACGTTTATCAGGCAAGCCTTCGGCGATTAAGCCGAACATGTCGAAAGCTTCTCTTTCGTACCATACGCAAGCAGGCACTAAAGGAGTAACTGACGGGAATGTAGGATCCGATCCGGGAATTAGCGTCCTAACGGTGATGAAGCATTTATCCTCTGCGGCAAAATCCTCCGCTTCGGTCATCTTGCCACCTTCCATAGATATCGCATAGTAAAGTGCGAAATTTCCGTTTAGCTCGCGCTCATCGTTAGGGATCATCGTGCTGATAAAACCGCCGATGTCATAATATAGCGTCTTAACTGCAAGCGGTAGATCATTTCTATCCACTAAAACGGTGATTTGATCCTCGGCTTGGCGGGTAACTTCTAAGACCTTGACTTTAGTCTTTAAAATTTCTATAAATTTATCGCCTCTCATTTTTAACCTCTCATCATTATTCTAACGCCGTTTTCGACTAGCATCCAAAAATCACCTACGTGCCATACGCCGAAAATTATCACTAAAGCGCAAAGCAAGATTAGCGGTAAATTTTCAAACAAGCTCATCTCTTTAGCGTAAACCACTTCACCTTTAGGCGTACCGAAGCTCGCTAGATTAAAGTGCGCGAAGTCCGCGATGAAAATAATTACGAGCGCGATCGCAAATAATGCTACGGCTATGTATTGACCGCTGGCTATCGCGCCTTTGAAAACGTTAAATTCGCTTACAAAGATCGCAAACGCAGGAACACCTACGAGCGAGCAAACCGCAGCACCAAACATTATCGTAGTAAGCGGAGCGATTTTTACCATACCGCCCATTCTAGTCATATCTTTGTGACCATAAATTCTAGCAATATTGCCAGTAGAGCAGAATGCAAGAGCCTTGGTAAAGCTGTGAGCTAAGCAGTGAAAGATTGCGGCAAGCAAGCCAAAATATCCGCCGATACCTAGTGCAAATGCAATAACACCCATATGAACGACTGAGTGGTAAGCAAACATCCTCTTTACGTCGTGCTGACGAACGAGGAAAATTCCTGCTATAAATAGCGTGATCGTGCCCGAGATCAGCATCACGTGCTTAACGAAGTCTGGCCCTACCGCTTCGGCGCTTACCGCGTAATATCTAAATATCGCTAGCATCGCACATTTTAAAAGCACACCCGAAAGTAGTGCTGAAATAGGAGCCGGACCTTCTGCGTGAACGTCAGGAAGCCAAGTGTGAGTAGGAGCAAGTCCTGCTTTGGTTCCAAAGCCTATTAGAGCGAATATAAAGATAAGCTTAGCGGCATCTTTGTTTAAGTCTTTAGCGTGATCCATAATGCTAGTCCAAAGCATTGAAGCTTCGCCGTCGCCTGTGATTTTGAATGTAGCCGCATATAGTAAAACCGTCGCATAAAGCGCAAATGCTAGACCGATCGAACAGATAACAATATATTTGTAACCGCTCTCGGTAGATTTTTTATCTTTATGAATAGCGACCAAAAATACCGATGCTAACGTAGTAGCCTCTACCGCAGCCCACATAAACGCGACGTTGTTGCAGATAACGCTAAGCGTCATCGTAAAAACGAAAACGTGGCAGAGCGCGTAGTATTTTCTAAGATCGCTAAGATCCAAATGACCGCCCTGTATCTCCCATTTCATATAGGTGGTGGAGTATAAATTTACCAAAAAGCCCGTTACTGCAATCAGCACTAAAAATACACAGCCGAGGCTGTCTAGGAATAGAAATTTATCGTATGCGTAAAAAGCCTCGAAGTTGCCGCTGATAAGCTTGCCTACGTTACAGAGTAGCCCTGCGGATGTAACTGCAGAAATCAAAACGTGTAGCGAGCTTAGGAGCTTGAAATTCTTAGGGCATAAGAATAATATCAGCGCTCCGAGCAACGGAAAAATTAATATAAAAGCTAAACTATTCATCATTAACCCCTTAAATTCGAAGCTTTAGACGTATCAAGCCCGTCATAAGCTTTGTAAAATCTAACCGCCAAAATGCTCATAATAATAACCGCAAAGATTGCATCGGTTAAAATTCCAAGCTCGACTAGCTCGTGAGAGTTGTAAGCCATAAGTGCAAGGCTTAGGTGGATGCCGTTTTCAAAGAGGCAGTAGGCTAGAATTTGCTTGATGAAAGAATTTCTTAGCATGAAGCCGAAAATTCCCATCATAAATACGGTTACCGCCGCTATTAGAACGATTCTTTCTTGAATAAGAGAGAATTTAAGCAAGATCGGATTGATTGTCATCGCAATCGCTAGCGAAAATCCCATCGCAATAACGGGGCTTACGAAAAAGCCGCCTACCGGCTCATCCTCGCTGATCACATCCAGCTTTTTAACTAGCCAAAATAAAATTCCTGGCACGAAAATAACCTTCGTAAAAAACGCCACTATCGCCCAAATTCTAAGCTGCGGCGCATTGAAGTTAGAATACAGCATAAAAAATATGCTTACCAAAAGTAGCGTCTGAATCGCGTAAATTCCGATCGAAAGTTTTAAATTTCTAAGTCCGAATACCGCAAGTGACGTTACGATCATACAAATTGCTAAAATATCGATACTATTCATCTTAAAATCCTACTACGTAAAGCGTTAATGCCGCAAAAGCAATGGCAAGAGCGCCGCATGAAATTTTGCGCATGCTCGAAGTCATTCTGAAGCGTGGTCCAAAGTTGTCGATGAAAACGGCTGCTACGTAAAATACGCCAGTTTTTAGCACAAAGATTATGATCGCCAAAAACGGATTGCTAAAATTCCACGGCTCAAATATCGTTAGGAATAATCCGATCATCGCAAATTGCTTCAAAATAAGCGCCGCTTGCACTAAGCCTAGATCGCTGCCTGCATATTCGCCAAGTAGACCTTCTTGAAGCTCTTGCTCGGCTTCGGCAAGATCAAATGGCTTTCTGCCGGTCTCGACATACATGCACCATAAAAACGCAATCGAGGCGACGGCAAAGCTTGGAATTTGATAGCCGATCTGACCGCTGCGTACCATCCCCTGAATCTCAACTAAATTTGAAGTTCCCGCAGCCATCATTACTACGATTAGGCACATCATCATCACAGGTTCGACAAAAACGGCAAGCATCTGCTCGCGTCCGCCGCCGGTTGCGGCAAACGGGTTACCACTATCTATTGAAGCCGCACCGAATACGAAGCGCAAAAGCGCGCCTAGATATAGGATAACGAAAATATCCGAATATGCTCCGAAAATTTTATCGGTGGTTGGATCGCTGTATGTAATAGGAATAGCCGCCAAAATCGCTGCCGAAGTAGCGAATAGGAAAAACGGCGCCCATCTAAATACCCAGTGGCTGCACGCAGGAACGGTTCTGCCGCGCTTAAAAAGCTTAATAATATCGCGGTAAGTCTGGAAAAAATCGCTTCCTTGTTTCGACTGAAGTTTGGCTCGAAGTTTTCTCGCCATACCGTCGAAGAGTGGAGCGACTAGGACGATAACCGCGACTTGAAATATCATTAAAAATATAGTTTGTATAGTCTGCATCTTAAACCTCCTAGATCAAGAAATATCCGACGCCCAGTATCGCGCAAAGATAGATTAGGATGTAAAGCGTATATAAATTTGCATAGCCGCTTTGAATAATTCCTATCTTATCGGCGATCTTCTTACTCCAATCGATTACCGGTTGATAAATCATCGTCCACCAAATGTCTTGTGGGTGGTTGTGATACTCGATCGGTCCGAAGTAGCCGTTTTGCTCTATTCTGCGTTTATGACCTCTAAATAACCAGTCCATAATCTTTCTTAAATCGCCGGTAAAAGGACCGCCGGTCATCTGCATGCGAGGGCTATATTTAAAGCCGCACGCCCAAGGATCTGTCTCGCGAGGTTTGTCACGATTTGCTTTCATAACCGCTAGGATGATAAACGGAAGCAGCATTGTAGAACACAAAATCACTGCAATAAGAGGAGTTGAAACGATACTTCCCAAAGGCGAAGTGATTGACGAAGCACCTAGGCTTGCGACAAATTCTCTATTGGAAGTGATAGAATTTACCGCTTGCATGATGTAATCGACTATGAAGTGTGCGCCTACGCCAAATCCCACGCAACCTATCATCAAAATGATCATTCCTAAAACCATTCCTAATGGGCTTTCTTTTGCATTTTCCCAAATTTTTTCATCCCTTGGGGTTCCTGCGAAGATTACCGCATATAGCTTAAGGTGCATACCGACCAAAACGCCGGTAAGTGCAAGAGCGACCACTGCTAAAGAGAAGGCATATCTAATGAAAATTCCGCTTTCCTTAGCACCTTGAAGCATTCCTTGATAGGTAAACCACTCTGAAACGAAGCCGTTTACCGGAGGAAGTGCTGCGATACCCATGATACCGATAAACATACCGACGGCAGTTAGAGGCATTTTTTTAGCTAGTCCTCCTAGCACGTCCATATTCTGCGTATGAGTAGCGTGGATTACAGAGCCTGCACATAAGAATAGCAAGCCTTTGAATATCGCGTGATTTACTACGTGGTAGCAGCCTGCTAAAAATCCGACTGCGGCTAGTGTTACATTGCCCGCTGCGACGCCGTAAATTCCAGTGCCAAGACCCAGCAAGATAATGCCGATATTTTCAACCGAGTGGTACGCAAGAAGTGCTTTAAAGTCGTGCTGGCACAACGCGTATAAAACGCCAAAAAGCGAGCTGGCTGCTCCTAGGATCAAAACTGCAAGCCCAAAATAGATACTTAGCGGTAAAAATAGTGTAAATTTAACAAGGGTAAAGAGCGCTACTTTAATCATAACGCCGCTCATTAGCGCAGAGACATTTGATGGAGCCGCAGGGTGAGCTTGCGGTAGCCAAACGTGAAAAGGCCACATTCCAGCTTTTGAGCCGAAGCCGACCAAAAACAAGATGAATGCTGCTACGGAAGCACCCATCGGCATATTTACGTTTCCCCACTTCGCAAATTCAAAGCTGCCTGCGTAGTTTGCAATGATAAGTAATCCACAGGTGATACAAAATGCACCGATCTGCGCTATACCTAGATATACCATAACAGCTTTGAGCGTGCCTTTGCCATCGTTTACTATGATTAGAAATGACGAAATTAACGTCATAAGCTCCCATAAAACAGCGAAGCAAAATACATTATCCGCACTGATGACTAAAAGCATAGATAAGATGAAGGTATTAAATAAACATGCAAAAACGCCAATATTTGCTTTTCCGATATATTCCTTGGCGTAGCTCATACCGTAAACGCTGCTTGCAAAGCCTATAAAAACGACTACGAAGCTGAAGAAATTTCCAAGCGGGCTTAAAGCAAATTTTGGCGCATATAAGAAAGTGCCACCCAAAACGAAGCTATCGCTTACGCCCATATTGGCTACGAAATGACACATCGCATAAAAACAGCTGATAGCACCTAATCCAAATCCCACCTTAACGGCAGTTTTTGGAGCGCAGTATAAAAGGATACTAATTACTGCACTGACGATAAATAAAGTATAGACGCTTATCATTTTGCGCCTCCTTCTTTTTTGGCGACGCAACTGATTTCGCCGTTTAACACGTCTTTTGCAAAAGCATTAGCCGCATCGTAGTCTATCGCAAAGCCCAATTTATGCTTACCTTCTTTAGGATCTATCATAATGATAGCGCTAGTTGGGCAAACCTCGACGCATGCAGGACCGTTCTCGCGTCCGTTGCATAGATCGCATTTGATGGCGGTGCTTTTGGCGCCCGCTTGGCTTTCGATCTCGAGATAATACTTCGGCTCGACCGCATAATTTACTGACGGCATAAGCTCGGCATTCGAGCTGATCGCGCCATAAGGACAGGCGAGCGTACACATCTTGCATCCGATGCAAATTTCTTCGTGCAATTCGATATAGTTATTATCGAAGCGAAGCGCACCGGTAGGGCAGACGTTTGCGCATGGTCCGTCATCGCACTGCCTGCACTGCGTAGGCATAACGCCGTAAGCCTGTCTAAGCACGGTAAGTCGCGATTTAGCAAGCTTGCCGCGCTCGTAGGCACTTGAGTAACAGGCCGCCATGCACGTCGTGCAACCGATACATCGTTTGTAATCGCAGATTACAAATTTATGTTGTTTCATACCTTTCTCCTTGACTTAAGGAATTTTAAAAATTTTTTACTAAAAATTTTGGTGTAATTATATTTAAGTCCGTAAAAAAATTCCGTCATTTATCTGACGATATTTGGAATTTATTTGATAAATTTGCTTTCAAAGCTTAAATTTAAAAACTAATTTCTTTTTTAAACAGGTCCGTTGATTATTTGCTTTAAAAGTCTAGTATATCAGTATTAAAGTATATTTTAAAATTTAAATTACTACTTAAATTACTACTTAAATTACCCCAACTTACTCCTAATTATAATTGAAAAAATTCTTTTAGCTTAAGGCAAAATTTCAATTTTATTTTAGGTAAGAATTTATATAATTGTGCCGAAATTGCATATATGGTAATTTTGCATGTTTAGTATTTTCGAAAGGAGAAAATATGGCGAATAAAGGCAAGGTCATATGCCCTTATTGTGGCACAGGCTGTCAAATCGAGCTGACTGCGGAAGACAATTATATCAAATCCGCAACCGGCGTAAGCGACAACCCCGTAAATCAAGGTTGTTTATGTTTGAAAGGTTATTACGGATGGAATTACGTAGGCTCTAGAGATAGACTTACTACTCCGCTAATTCGTAAAAAGAATGGCAAATTTAGTAAAGACGGCGATTTGGTCGAGGCTAGCTGGGACGAAGCGCTTGATTTGGTTGCCAAAAAGATGCTCGAAGTTAAAGAAAAATACGGCGCCGACGCGATAGCCGGAAACTATTCCGCACGCTGTACGCATGAGGATAACTACGTAGCGCAGAAGCTACTTAGAATTTTAGGTACGAATAATATCGATCACTGCGCGCGCATTTGACACGCTCCGACTGTGGCAGGTCTTGCCAAAACAATCGGTAACGGAGCAGCTACAAATAGCTTCACGGAGATCGGAACTCACAGCAACTGCATTATGATGATCGGCTCAAACCCGGAAAATGGTCACCCGATCGTAGCTATGCACGTTCAAAGAGCATTAAACAGAGGCGCCAAACTCATCGTCATTGACCCGGTTAAGACGGAATTTGCAAATCGCGCAGATATCCACCTCCAGCTTGAGCCGGAGCACAATATCCCGGTTATAAACGCTTTAATCCATGCTATTATCGACGAGGATTTGGTAAATCACGAATTCGTTGAGAAATACACCAAGGGTTTTGAATATGTAAAAGAGGCGGTTAAGGATTATTCGCCTGAAGCCGTAGCCAAATACACTAGGCTAAACGCCGAGGATATTAGAAAAGCGGCTAGAATTTACGCTACTACGCGACCTGCGGTTATCACGCACGGAATGGGTGTAACTCACTTCAACCACGGCGTGGGCGCGGTCTGCGACATTTCAAATTTAATGCTTGTAACGGGCAATGTGGGCGAGCTTGGAAGCGGCGATCTACCGATCCGTGGACAAGAAAACGTTCAAGGCTGCTGCGATATGGGAATGCTTCCTAACGTATTTACCGGCTATAAAGCCGTAACTGACGAAAGTGCCCGTGATTGGTTTGAGCGCCAGTGGAATTTGCCGAAAGGTCATCTAAATGGCAAGATCGGTATTCATAAAACCGAAGTGCCTGACGCAATTCTTGATGGTAGGGTAAAATTCTTCTGGACGATGGGCGAAAACCCGGTTATGACCGATCCGAACGCAAACCACTTCTTGCGCGCGATTTCGCAGGTAGAGATGTATGTGATCCAAGATATTTTCTTGACCGAGACGAGCCGCAAAGCAGATGTTGTGCTTCCTGGAGCTTGCAGCGGCGAGAAGGAGGGCACTTATGCTAACGCCGAGCGCCGCGTACAGCATAGCGAGATTGTAGTTGCCCCTCCGGGACAAGCTAGACAAGACTGGGCTATCATCTGCGAGCTTGCCAGACGCCTAGGACTAGGGGATTATTTCACATTTCAATCTCCAGAGCAGATTTGGGAAGAGGTGCGCAGGGTAGCTCCGCACAACTACGGCGGAATGAGCTATTACCGCATCAAAAAATACCACGGACTTCACTGGCCGTGCCCTGATGAGAATTCTATGGGCGGACCTGCATTGTATCTTGATAAGAAATTCTTCACTCCAGACGGCAAGGGAAATTTCGTCCCAGTTCTATTTGTGGATGATAAGAGCAAGATCGAAAGCGCCAAAGAGGAATTCGCAAAGCGTATGAATATGCCGAAAGATTATCCTGTAATGGCGGGCTCCGTGGACGAGAAGACCGATGCAGAGTTCCCGATCCAGCTTCTAACTACGCGTAAGGTTTACGAGTACGCAGGAGGCGCGATGACTAGGCGCTCTAAGACCGTCGAGCAGGGCGGCGACGCGATAGGACCGATTGCTGAAATGAATCCAAAACTTGCCGAGCGATACGGAATTTCACAGGGCGATTTCATCGTTGCGTGGAGCCGCTACGGCTATATCGCGATCAAGGCGGACATCACCGAGTGTATAATGGATGGTATCATTCAGATGTCTTATCACTACTGGGAGAGCTGCTGCAACGAGCTAACCAGCGGCGGCTGGGATCTAATCGCCAAAACGCCTACGTTTAAGGCGGCGATTCAGATTAAAAAGATTGATGAAGAGGAATTTTTGCGTATCCGCGAGCTCAAGCGCATTAAGTTTCAAACCAATAAAGTCGTTTACGACGACTTCCATCACCATCCGATTAAATTCTAAGAATTTAATCTTATCCGTAGATTCGGGGGCTATGCTTCCGAATCTACTTTTTAACAATCAATTCAAATAATATGAAATTTTTAGCGATCTAGCCGTCTTGCAGTATTTTAAAGATCAAAAATTTAAAAAATTCAATAAATTCTGCGGTACTTCAAATACGTCTCTTTTCGTAGTCGCACTATCGATAAGAGGGCATAGAAATTTATCTGCTATTTCATTTAATAGATGCGACGGCAGAGACCGGGGATTCGTGATTTAACAAATCCTAATAAATTTAGTCTTAATCAGAGCGGCATAATAGAGTAAATTTTAAAGATAAGCATGATAATAAGACTATTTTATCGCGGCGAATCTTACCAAATTACATTATTGATTAAATTTTAACGCGCGCAGGCTGATTTTATGCGAATTAGCCTATATTATCAAGTAGCGCTGCAATTTTAATAACGCAAATGCGATTTTTGTGATTTTGATAGATGAATGCAAAAGGCTCATAGGCTTTTTAAAGCGCTAGACACGGCTTTTAGTCTTAATAATGGCCGCAAATGCCGATTTATGGCATAGCTGAGTAGCTTCGCGCTTCGTCTGAAATCCATAAATTTTGATTTTAAAATTCCGAATTCCGTCGTGCTTGGAATTCACAATTTTTAGAATTTTGTTTCATCGCGTGTTTTTGGCGTTCTATTTTCACGCGGGAGCCCTTTGCTGCACTAGATAGCGCTGCTTGCGATGTTAAAGCTATTGCGCCAAAGCTTCTGCCTTGTTTGCGGATGAGATTTATGAAACTAGGCTCTGATATTGAAGTTATTGTGCCAAAGCTGCTGCGGCAGAATTCCATCTACTTTATTTAAAAGTAGTTAGAATTTCTGCCGCTTGTCGCACCTGAGTTACTTATTGTGCCGGTCTGTTCGTCGCGCCTTAATTTTTATCGCTCGCAGCACCCGCTTTACTTTGTCGCACCTAAATTTTTGCCGTCCGTCGTGTTAGAATCGCTCGCAGCGCCGTGATTTTCGCTGTTTGCAGAATCTGAGCTTGTCGTACCGCTAGGGCTTGCGGAGATTGGATTTGCTATGCTTTCGCCCGGGATACCGCTTACGTTATTTATGTAGGCTACGGTGCTTATTTTATTCCATTCTCTACCGATTTTCAAAAATGCGCGCTGGCTGTCTAGGATCTCTTTAAACATCGGATCTTTCGCCGCTTCTTCGTCTAAGATTTCATTCGTTGCTTTTTTAAGCGCGGCTATCACGTCTGCAGGGAAGTCGCGCACCTGCACATCCGGAAACTGCGCTTTTAGCTCCGCCCAAATGCGAGCGTTTTCGTAAAAGCCCTTATTTTGGAAGTTCTCTCCGGCAAGTCTTGCTGCAGCCTCTAAGATCGCTTGAAGATCCGCAGGCAGCTTCTCTAGCGCCTTTTGATTTACCAGCAGCTGGCAGTCTCCCATAGGTTCTTGCCAGCCTGTGTAGTAGTATTTAGCCACTTTGTGAAATCCAAGTGGCATATCATAGACAGGGCTTACCCACTCGACCGCGTCGATAGTACCCATTTCTAACGCCATAAATAGCTCGCCCGTAGGCACCGTGTTTATAGTAGCGCCCAGCTTGCTCATCACCTCTCCGCCTAGCCCCGGTATGCGGAATTTAAGCCCTTGCAAATCTGCAACCGAGTTGATCTCTTTTTTAAACCAGCCGCCCATTTGCATGCCGGTAGATCCCATCAAAAAGGTCTTCATGCCGTATTGTGCGAACATCTTATCATTAAGCTCTCGCCCACCACCATAGTAATACCACGCGTGCTGCTCATCAGTAGTCATACCGAAAGGCACTGCCGTCCAGAGCATAGTTTTGGCGTCTTTGCCTTTATAATAATAAAGCGAAGTATATCCTAGATCGTATTGCCCGCTTTTGACGAAGTCGAATATGCCAAAGCTTGCCTTGTGCTTGCTCGGCGTATCGATGCGGATCTGAAGCCTACCACCGCTAAGGCTTTCGGCATAGTTTTTAAAATCCTCAGCAGCAGCGCCCAAAACGGGCGTAGTCGCCTCCCACGTACTAGCAAGTCTTAGGCGATAAACCTTATCGTCGCCGAAAAGCTGCGAGCCCAAAAGCATGAGACATGCAAACAAAAAAATCTTTTTCATTTTTATCCTTTCATAAAGTTTTAAATTCATAAAATTTCAAAATTTAGCGCGCCGTCGGCTTAAAATTTAATCGCGTCCTGCGTTACTGCTACGAAATTCTGCTTCACGGTGTCTATTTTATCGACACGTTGCTTTGCTATTCTATTTTACGACGCTTCATCTTATAGGCACCTTGCTTTGCAAATGTCTTATTTCGCGACATTTTACTTCTTAGCGCCCTGCCCAAGCTTTTTTATTTTACAATGCCTGGCTTTGCGACGATAGAGCGCCACGTTAGTTTTAATTTTGCCGCGTTCGAGCGTACTTACCTGCACCTGTGCCATATCTAGCGATAATATTTTATCAAGCACGTTTGCTTAAAAGCCTCTGGCGCGGATCTTTTTCTCTTAGAAATGACAAAAGTATCTTAAAATGCCATCTCTGCGCTTTTGCAGATAAAATTCTCCATTCCTTTCAAAGCGAGCTTTGTCATTTCAGCAAGCTTAGACGCTACGCCATTTCTTTGATCTTAGACGGCAGAATCGTGCTTTTAAATTTAAAATTCCGCAATCTGCACAATCTTCGCGCCACACTGGCAAGCGGAGAGTGCGCCTTTATATTTGAATTTTGCGCCTTAGTTGAGTGCAAAATTCCGCGCAAAGCCTAGATTAGAATTTTATGCAGAGCTACCCCGCGTTGTCTAAAATTTTTTGCAAAATTCCGTGCCGCAAAATGCACTTAAAATTTTAAATTTGCTATTGCGCGGAATTTTCTTAGCGTAAATTCTAAGCCTTGAAATTTTGCTCTTGTTTGACAGCATAAAATTTTAAAATTAAATTCTGCAACTGCCATGCCTTAAAATTTTATTTGCAAAACATACTTTTTAAATTTTAAAATTTTAAATCTAAACCCGCAAAATTCCGTATTTTGCGTTTTTGAAATTCTATTTAGTAAAATTTTATCTCGC